>JABHXS010000081.1 GCA_018657165.1 Nitrosomonadales bacterium | reverse complement strand
TAATTTGGCATCCCAGATGATTCAATCGAAAGCAGAGGAAGATTATCAGGTGCTTAAGCTTGCGGTCATGGGGGAGGTAAAAAACTATTTCAAACCTGAGTTTATTAATAGGATAAATGAGATTGTTGTCTTTCACCCGCTTGAGGCAAAAAATATTCAGTCAATCGCTAAGATACAGTTAGAGAAATTGCGTGAAAGACTTCTTGCCATGGAGATGGATTTTGAAATTAATGCAGAAGCAATTAAAAAAATTGCTGAGGCAGGGTTTGACCCAGCATTTGGGGCAAGACCGCTTAAAAGAGCTATACAGTCCGAAATTGAAAATCCTTTGGCTAAAAAAATTCTAGCTGGTGATTTTCATGCAAAAGACAAAGTGGTGGTGGGTTTTTCAAAAGAAAAGTTTACATTCACAAAAGCGTAATTAAAAAAAGCTTTAGGTGGTAGAATAAAATTTTAACAGACAGTTAAACATATGATCGAATTCTCTGATATTGCAACAGTGATTCAGCTTGCTGTTGCACCTGCATTCTTGCTGACAGGTATCGGTGCTATTTTAGCAGTTATGGCTACCAGGCTTTCAAGAATTGTAGACCGTTATAGAATTTTAAATGAGGGCTCTAAAAAATTAAATATGGAGCACAGGAAGGAAATAGAATATTTAATCAAACGCTCTAAATGGACACATTGGGCAATTGCATTGACGACAGTTTCCGCCCTCTTGGTCTGCGTATTAATTGCCATGATATTTATAGCCACTGAGGTAAGTTTTAATTTTGATCAGCTGATTATAGCTCTGTTTATCTTAGCAATGGGCTTCTTAATTTTTGGCTTGCTAAGCTTTCTAAAAGAAGTGGACTTATCAAAAGGCGTGATTAAATTTTAGATTAATTAAAATATCTATTAGTTTCTGACTTGAGAATTTTTATTAATAATAAAATCCCAATTAGGTTAGGGATGACCATCATGCCATTCATGACATCTGAAAAATTCCAAACAAAACTTAGGCTCATGGTGGCCCCCACAAATATCAATAAGGAAAAGACAACCTTATAATAATTTACAATCTTTGCTCCAAACAAATACTCAATAGCCTTTTCGCCATAATAACTCCATCCAATGAGCGTTGAAAAAGCAAAAAGAGCTGAACACACAGCAACAATAGCTGCCCCAGTACCTCCAAGAGTAACGGCAATACTATTGGCTGTTAAATCTGCAGCGCTGATCCCCTGAGTCCAAACATCTGTTGTTAGTATAACGAGGGCAGTGAGTGTGCATACAATAATTGTATCTATAAAAGTACCTGTCATGCTCACTAAAGCCTGCCTAACTGGGTCATTTGTTTTAGCTGCTGCTGCAACAATCGGTGCAGAACCTAGACCTGCTTCGTTTGAGAATAGGCCACGCGCGACGCCAAAACGAATTGCAGCTGCAAGTGTTGCACCTACAAACCCTCCTGTAGCCGCATGCCCATTAAACGCATGACTAAAAATTAATGAAAAAGCATTTGGTATCTGTTCAAACCTGATGCCTAAAACAATTAAAACGGTGCCGACGTAAAGTAAGATCATGAATGGAACAAAAAATGAAGCAAACCTACCGATGGATTTAATACCCCCTACAATTACTAGGCCAGCAAGCGATGCTAGAACTGCACCTGTCCACATGGTAGGAATGTCAAAGACGTTTTGAAAAATAGAAGCGGTTGCATTTGCCTGCACCATGTTTCCTGCACCAAAAGCAGCTAAGAAAGTACACACGGCAAATACTGAACCTAACCAGGGTAGGCCAGCCCCTTTAGAAATATAGTACATAGGACCACCCCTCATACCATTAGGCCCCCGCTCACGATACTTAACAGCTAAAAGAGCTTCAGAGTATTTTGTAGACATGCCAAATAGGGCGGTCAGCCACATCCAAAAGATGGCGCCGGGACCACCTAAAGTGATAGCGGTGGCGACACCAACGATGTTACCAATCCCTACGGTGGCAGCAAGCGCCGTCATAAGTGTTGAGAAATGTGAAATATCACCATCTTGATTAGATTTGCTGAATACAATCTTAAACGCGAGTGGTAACGTTCTAAATTGTATACCTCTGAGCTGGAATGTTAAGAAGATATGTGTGCCAAATAATAGAATTAATAAAGGGGCTCCCCACATCCATCCTGCTAACTGGCTAACAAATAACTCTAATGATTGAAGCATAATTTATGAATAAAAATTTATATTAGACCAAAGATAACATAATTAAATTTTCTTTAGAAAAATCCTGACAAATTTTAATTTTATCGTCTACCTTTTAAATATTAAAATTTGAGGAAATATAAATATGTTTAAAGATGAAAAAAATTATCAAACAGAGGAAATACCATTAGAGATTCAGAATATCCTTCTTAATTATGGAGAAAAGCAAAAGATAGGTATTTCTGAATATCTCAGGACATTTAATCTATCCTCATTAAAAAACATAACGGATAACATGGATGGGTTAAATTTTTCAGAAATTAATCAATATCTAAATAGTTATCTTATTCACTCAAAAAATAAAAGTGTTGTTATTACTACCGGGAAAATAATATAGAAAAATTAGATTGCAGAGGAAATTCCTCCTCCTGTTCTTCTTCTGCCGCCGGGCTAGTGCGAAAATCTAGCCACCAATTTAAGGGTAGGGATTATGGAAAATAAAAATATATTTTTAATGATTTTTTTTTATTGCACAATAAATCTTTCTTATGCAAAAGACCTTGATACGAATTCTAAGATGACCCAGGGCGACAACAAACAATTTGAAAATATTTATCAGGATTGGGAGGTGGATAAATTTGAGAATATCGTCCGTTATAGCACACACGGTAGGGTAGTTCATGGTCATCGTTTTGGATGGATAAAAAAGGCAGGCAATTGTGATTTTGATATCTTAGCAACGACTATATCAACACAACAGGAAAATAAAGATCGACTTTATGATTTCAAGGGAGATAGAATTGATTTAAGGATAAATTTTCCACAGGCAAAAGGTGAAGATCCCGCAATTATTAAAACTGACCTAATC
>JABHXS010000065.1 GCA_018657165.1 Nitrosomonadales bacterium | reverse complement strand
TACTGGCAAGCATGACTCAAAAACTTTTTTTATTAAGGAATTAAGAATTGTAAACCTTGAGGTAAAGGCAAGAGTTAGCTCGGTAAAAAGAGATTTTCTAAACAAGAAAATTCCATTAATAGTGATTAAGAATATTGGGTCTGAATCAAAAGGGGCATCACCGGAGATTATTTTAGAAAAAATCATATTAAATGTGGATGATGATTTAGAAGATATTTTTGACTTTACAACACTCAAGACGGATATCAAAAAAAATATAAATAGACTTTTAGATAAGTTAAGCGGGGAAAAAAAAGATAATTCTGGTAAAGAAAAGATTGATCATCAAAAAGTGATCAATAATCTCAAGGATTTATTCTAATACTTCAAGGCCAATAGGTTAAGTTTAGTTCTTTGTGCTAAAATCGCGCGTCTATTAATAAATATGGTTACTCATCAATGAATCAAAAGCTTCGTAATATTGCAATTATTGCCCACGTAGATCATGGTAAAACAACACTTGTAGATAAATTATTGCAACAATCAGGTACATTTGCGGAGCATCAGCAAGTGAGCGACCGGGTAATGGATTCAAATGATCTTGAAAAAGAACGTGGAATTACAATCTTATCTAAAAATACGGCTATTAATTATCAGGACCACCACATTAATATAGTGGACACTCCTGGTCATGCTGATTTTGGAGGGGAGGTTGAAAGAGTGTTAGGTATGGTTGATGGAGTTGTTTTGCTGGTTGATGCCGTCGATGGACCAATGCCTCAAACACGTTTTGTTACAAAAAAAGCATTAGCGCTAGGCTTAAAGCCTATTGTTGTAATTAATAAAATAGATCGTCCAGGAGCTAGGGCAGATTGGGTAATTAATCACACATTTGATTTGTTCGCTAATTTAGGGGCTACTGATGAGCAACTTGATTTTCCAGTTGTCTATGCGTCAGCTTTAAATGGTTATGCAAAAATGAAAGAGGAAGATGAAACAAATGATATGACAGCGCTTTTTAAGACTATTTTGTCTCATGTTGAACCACCAGTTGGAGATACTGAAGCACCTTTACAGTTTCAAATTTCAGCACTTGACTACTCATCCTATACCGGAAGAATGGGAATTGGTCGTATTCGTAACGGAATTTTAAAGCCTGGAAGTCCAGTGGCAATTATGATGGGGGATGAGAGAGTTGGGCAAGGAAAAATTAATGAGGTATTTGGGTATGAAGGGCTTGAAAAAGTTAGCGTCAAACAAGCTGAAGCGGGGGATATTGTAATTGTAACGGGGATTGAAGAAATTGGTATTGGCGTTACGATTGCGCAACTTGATAACCCTAAGGGTCTTCCAATAATACCTATTGATGAGCCAACACTAAATATGGATTTTATGGTGAATACATCACCATTAGCAGGTAAAGAAGGCAAATTTGTGACAAGCCGACAAATTAAGGAGAGGTTAACGAAAGAATTACTGGTTAATGTAGCGCTCAGGGTAGACGATACTGAAGATGCAGATGTTTTTAGGGTGTCTGGAAGAGGGGAGCTGCATTTAACAATTCTCTTAGAAAATATGCGAAGGGAGGGTTATGAAATTGCAGTTGGAAAACCCCAGGTTGTGTATAAAGAAATTGATGGAAAAAAATGTGAGCCTTATGAGAATCTTACGGTAGATATTGAAGATGAGACTCAGGGTGGAGTGATGGAAGAATTAGGACGTCGAAAAGGTGAGCTGACGAATATGGAGTCTGATGGTCTAGGCAGGACTCGTCTGGAATATACAATACCTGCAAGAGGTTTAATTGGTTTTCAGGGTGAATTTCTAACTATGACAAAAGGAACGGGAATTATGTCTCACGTTTTCGAAGAGTATTTGCCTGTTAAGACTGAAATTCCTGGGAGAAGAAATGGTGTTTTAATTTCTTCTGAAAAAGGTGAGGCGGTTGCATATGCTTTATGGAAATTGCAGGACAGGGGAAGAATGTTTGTTCATCCCGGAGATAAGCTTTATGAGGGGATGGTTATTGGTATCCATTCAAGAGACAATGATTTAATTGTAAATCCTATTAAAGGAAAGCAGCTTACAAATGTTAGATCCTCCGGAACAGACGAAGCGGTAAGGTTGGTTCCACCCATTCAGATGAGTTTAGAGTATGCAGTAGAGTTTATTGATGATGATGAATTAGTTGAAATTACACCTAAATCAATTAGGATTAGAAAGAGGTATCTTATTGAACATGAAAGAAAACGAGCTTCTAGAGAAGGTTAGTTTAGTTCTTGTGTTGCAATGTAGTCCTCATAATTACCCGTATAATCAATAATTTTGTCAGATTTAATCTCAAATATACGCGTGGCTACAGAACTCACAAACTCACGATCGTGTGTTACAAAGAAAACGGTGCCTTTGTATTTATCTAAGGCGGTGTTTAATGACTCAATGGACTCCATATCCATATGATTGGTTGGTTCATCCAGAAGTAATATATTATTTCTTTCAAGCATAATTTTGCCAAACAACATTCGACCTTGTTCGCCTCCAGACAAGACATTCACTTTCTTTTTAAAATCATCGCCAGAAAATAATAATCGACCGAGAATGCTTTTGATAGATTGATCATCATCTTGAGATTTTTTGAAGTGAGTTATCCAATCGAAGATAGAAGTATCCTTATCAAACTCATCGTTATGGTCCTGAGCAAAATAACTTATCTTAGCCTTTTCTGCCCATTTAACAGATCCATCATCAGGATTGACTGTATTTGCAAGTATTTTAAGTAAAGTTGATTTACCGATACCATTTTCACCAATAATAGCAACCTTTTCCCCTGCCTCAACCATAAAATTAACATTATTAAATAATTGCTTTTCATAAGCATGACTTAGCTTATTTACCGTAAGTGCTTGGCGATATAATTTATCTTTTTCCTCATACTCAAATCGTATAAAAGGGTATTGCCTGCTTGACGGCTTCATATCTTCAATCTTGATTTTTTCAATCTGTTTAGCTCTTGATGTTGCTTGTTTTGCTTTAGAGGCATTTGCTGAGAATCTTCTGACAAATTCTTGAAGTTCGGCAACTTGTGATTTGGCTTTTTCATTTGCTTTAAGTTGTTGAGATTTAACCGTCGCACTTGCTGCCATAAAATCATCATAGTTTCCCGGGTAAACAGTCAACTTTTGATAGTCCATGTCAGCCATATGTGTGCACACTTGGTTTAGAAAATGACGATCATGTGAGATGATAATCATAGTTGAATTTCTTGAATTAATTATTCTCTCAAGCCACCGAATGGTATTAATATCCAGATTATTAGTTGGCTCATCAAGCAATAGAATATCTGGGTTTGCAAATAGCGCTTGAGCCAATAAAACTCTGAGCTTCAGCCCTGGTGGAATCGCACTCATTTCACCATTATGATAACTATTTTCAATACCAACGCCATCAAGTAATTCTCCAGCTCTCGATTCGGCTGTATAGCCATCATACTCAGCATAGACAGTTTCTAGCTCCGCAGCCTTCATATAATCTTCATCAGTTGCATCTGGATTTGCATAAAGCTTATTCTTTTCTTCATTAGCACGCCACATTTCTTCATGACCCATCATGACAACATCAAGCACCCTAAGATCTTCATACGCGAACTGATCTTGCCTAAGCCACGCGACCCTTTCATTTGATTCTATGGCAATTGAGCCAGAGCTTGGCTCAAGCTGTTTAGCTAGAATTTTCATAAAAGTTGACTTCCCACAGCCATTAGCACCTATGAGGCCATATCGGTTACCATCTCCGAATTTAATTGAGACATCCTCAAAAAGAGGTTTTGATCCAAATTGCATGGTAATGTTATTGGTTATAAGCAAAGCTAGTGACCTTTCATTGTGATAATAGTTAGAAACTTTCTGTTTTTATCTTACGGAAGCTAAAATTTTTTAGAATTATATCTTGTACTGTATTTTAACGATAGTTAAAATTTCATCACTAGATGGTTTATTCCATACCACCTCATCACCAACTGCATTTCCGATTAAAGCTTTTGCAAGGGGAGATGTGTAGGCAATTTTATTCATTTTTATATTTGATTCATCCTCACCCACAATTTGAAAGTTTAATATATTCCCTAATTCATTTTCAACATCAACCAATGCTGAAAAAAGCACTTTATCTTTATCTTGATCTAATGGCCTAACTAAAATAGCTGATTCAAGGCGATTAATAAAGTATCTTAAATCACGTTCCAGCTGCATTTTTTTTTGCTTATTTATAGAATCACTATTGGGAGATAATTTAGCCCTTTCTGTTTCTAAAAGTGCTATTTCTACTTCTAGCTCTTTTAACCCACTTGGCGTTACGTAGTTTTTTTCAGCGCTTATGGGGCGCTCTGGAACATCGATGCCCGCATGTTCTAAATCATTTTCTTTTACAAATGCTCT
>JABHXS010000159.1 GCA_018657165.1 Nitrosomonadales bacterium | reverse complement strand
TCAACTTATGGCCGTAGCAATGATAATAACCAGCTGTCTGAAGATGATTTTAAAAAAAACTTAAAGGCCTATCAACGGCTAACCGGAAATCAACTAAATCAAAAATGCTTACCAAATAATGGTTGGGTTGGCTGGAGAGCAATTTCTCCGGATCGAAATCCTTATGTAGGGCAAGTTCTAAATACTTCTAAAGAATTAACTAAAAATCCTAAATCACTCAATGACTTGAATTGGCACCCTAATCTTTTTGTTAATACCGGTTATGGCTCAAGAGGTTACACACTGGCACCGTTTGTCTCCAAATGTCTTGCTTCAAAAATAGACGCTTCCCAGACAGCTGAAGAGGAGGATATTCTAAATTACTTGAATCCATGCAGGGGTTCACTAAAGAAACTAGGGCTTAGAAAAAAAATATTTTTAAATTCGATATGACAAAAAAATTAATTACAGCGGCACAGGCTAAAGAAGAAGGCGGAGATATTTTAGGCGCCATAGAGCTTTATAAGGCTGCGTGGCGTGAAGACTCTAAAAATACATTTCTCCAAATTACAATTGGAAATCTATATGCCTCAATTGATGAGTATGAAGAGGCGGCTGGTTTTTTTAGGCGAAGCCACCATGCTTTAAAAGACAACCAACAAGTTACTGAAGCCTTAAGCTTTTGTCTTAATAAAATTGGAAATGCCTATTTTGATAAAAGAGAATTCAATATGGCGGCATCGGCTTTTGAGGAGGCCCTAAGTTACACTAAAAATAACACGTCATATCTTTTTAACTATGGAAACACCCTATTTCAACAACATAAATATGATGAAGCGATTGAGGCATACAGCATGTCTCTTAAGATAAAGCCTGACCCAATGACCTACAATAATTTAGGGAATGCATACCAACGAACCCTAAAGACTGACGAGGCGATTAAATGTTATGAAAAAGCACTGTTAATCAATCCTAATTTAACACATACCTTCATTCAACTAACGCACCTCAAACAAAGCATCTGTTCATGGGGTGGTATCGATGAAATGTTTTTAAAAATAAAGGAGGTGGCTGAGAAAAAAATAAATGGGAGAATTTCCCCCTTTGCCTTGTTTTCAATGCCAAACCTGACTAACAAAGACCACTTAAATGTTGCAAATGCATGGGTAAAACAATCTGGTGTACAGTTTTTAGAAAAATCTGTATTTCAAAAAAGGGAAAAAGTTACAATTGCATATCTTTCATCAGATTTTAGATTGCACCCCTTATATTATTTAATTAAAGAAATTTTAATTAATCATGATCACGATAAATTCATAGTTAAACTCTTTTATTCTGGTCCCAATGATAACTCAAAAGAGTTAGATGAATTTAAGGGGATTGGCGATGCATATTTTAATATCACTGAGATGAGTGATGAAAAAGTTGCAAATTTAATGCGTAACGAGACGATTGATATTATGGTGGATCTTACCGGGTTTACTCAGAATAGCCGATCATTTATAGCCGCATTAAGACCAGCAAAATACCATATCAATTGGCTTGGATATCCTGGCACCATGGGCGCTTTAGATGAAAGACCGCTCTATGACTATATGCTTGCGGATGAATATATCATTCCAAGATCTAAAAAGAGCGAATATGCAGAGGAAATCGTCTATCTGGGGGGTTGCTACCAACCAAATATCGCCACAAGGCCCGCTCTTAAAGATGTAAATAAAGGAGATTACGGCTTCAAAGAGACGGACTTTATTTTTGCATCATTTGGGCAGTCCCTAAAAATTACTAAAGAAATGTTTTCATTATGGATGAGGCTGTTGCAAAAGGTCCAGAATTCTACCTTATGGTTATTAACATCAAATAAAACTTGTGAAAGCAATCTAAGGTCTTTTGCCAAAAATGAATTTGGTATACAAACGGATAGAATTAATTTTGCTGAAAAAGTAGGTTTTGATGAGCATATACAACGACATCAAATCGCTGACCTGTTTCTTGATACATTTCCTTATAATGCGCATACCTCAACGAGTGATGCTTTGTGGGCAGGATGCCCAATTATTTCATTATCGGGTGAAACTTTTGCAAGTAGAGTTGCTGGAAGCATCCTAACTAAAATAGGCTGTCCAGAATTAATCGTTTCTTCAATGGAGCAGTACGAAGAAAAAGCAATTGAGCTAGCCTATACCCCAAAAAAACTTTTATC
>JABHXS010000115.1 GCA_018657165.1 Nitrosomonadales bacterium | reverse complement strand
ATAAATATTAAAAAGGCCGTAAATGAATTATCTAATAAATAATCTATTTTAAAATTTCCATTAAATAACGATTTATAAAATAAATTTGATTGGTCGGAGCGGTGAGATTCGAACTCACGACCCCTTGCACCCCATGCAAGTACGCTACCAGGCTGCGCTACGCCCCGATTAAGTTACTTTAAAATCTTTAAGATATCACCCAGTTGAACTTTAAAATTATTTAAGTCATCCAATGTCTCAGGTGAAGAATCAGTTGCCAAAGGTAATTCAGATTGTGATTTTTGAATTTCTTCTTCTGATATAACGTCTTTAATAAATTGACGATTAGAAAGTTTGGTTTTGGCCCCTTGGATTGTAAATCCCTCAAAGTAAAGTAATTCACGAATCTTTCTGATAAGAAGTATTTCGTCTTTCTGATAATACCTTCTGTTTCCCCTTCTTTTATTTGGCTCTAATTGTGTAAACTCCTGCTCCCAGTATCTAAGCACATGGGGTTTTAGATCGCACAGCCTACTTACTTCACCAATAGCAAAATATCGCTTTTGGGGGAGTGGGGGTAAATCCTTTTTATGCTTGCTTTCCAGAGTTGTTCTCTTCTACGCTTAATTTAAGCTTTTGACTGGAATGAAAAGTTACCACCCTTCTCGCTTTAATTGGAATTTCTTCGCCTGTTTTTGGATTTCTTCCTGGTCTTTCAGATTTTGACCTTAATTCAAAATTTCCAAAACCAGATAACTTTACACTTTCACCATTTTCAAGGGATGCTCGTATTTCTTCAAAAAAAGCCTCTACCATATCTTTAGCTTCGGTTTTATTTAAACCAACTTTTTCAAAGATCATTTCTGCAAGGTCTGCTTTAGTTAATGTCATAATCATCAATTTTTAAAATTAAACTTAGAGTTATCTGAGGGTAGCTTTATACTGCTGCTGAAGTACCTTAAGGACTTTTTTAACAATATTGTTCACCTGTCCCTCTTCAAGTGTTTTGTAAGTATCTTGCATAAGTATAAGAAATGCAATACTTTTTTTATCTTTTTCTATATTTTTACCCTCATATATATCGAAAGCTTTAACCTCTCTAATATAATTAATGTTTGCTTTTTTTACAGCCTGAACCATATCATCAACTGAGATATCTTTATCAACTACGACTGAGATATCTTTTCTAATTGGTAAAAGTTTTGAAGGTATGTGAAACTCTTTAGGTGCTTTTTTACTTAGTGGCCCAAGGTCAATCTCGAATAAAAATACATCTTCTTGAATATCAAATTTCTGTTTCCATTTAGGGTGCAATTGACCAACCCAACCAATCGGCTTATCATTTTTTAACACGCTAGCTGATTGTCCTGGATGAAGAGCTCCGGGCACTTTATTTTTTTTAAATGTCAATTCTTCAGCTGAAAGAGTTTCAAGATCACCCTTCACCTCATAGAAATCAATTTTTTTGGATTTTAAACCCCACTGCTCAGGATATGAGCTTCCATATACAACTCCGGATAGTACCTGTTTTTCATCATACCCACTTTTTGACTTCGTATATGACGAGGCTATCTCAAAGAGTCTTATTTGTGCTTGCCCTCTATTAATATTGTAGGTTAGTGCGTCAATATGGCTACCCCACAACTTAGATCTCATAACGCTCATTTGAGAAGCAATTGGATTATCAAGCTTTATTAGGTTTTTATTTTCATGAAATTCCCTCTCAAGGCTTTCTTCAATAAAGCTATAACTCACAATTTCATGATAACCAAGCGCAGCCATCGCAACCTTAATGTCGTATGCAGATCTATTTTTTGACTCTAAGCCTAGTATTTCTGTGCTTGCTGTTGGTGGCTTTGCCTCTATTTTATCAAAACCATAAATACGAATAACCTCTTCGACAAGATCTTCCTCTAAATTAATATCAAACCTATAACTTGGTGGGGTTACTTGAAAGCCACCCTCTAATTCTTCAAAGCTGAACTTAAGGGCATTTAAAGTTTTTTTTATTTCATTTTCATCAATATACAAACCTAAAATTTGTACGACTTTTTCTGAACGCAGCATTATTTTATTTCTTTCAGGGAGCGCACTTTCTTCTTTAAGAATAACTGATGGCTCACCATCACAGAGATCGATCACAAGTGCTGAAGTTTCATTGAGTGCGTCAAGCGTATATTGGAAATCAACCCCTCTTTCAAAGCGATGAGATGATTCAGTATTCAGACTATGTCTTCTAGCAATTCCTGATAGGTTAATTGGGGCAAAGAAAGCGGACTCTACTAAAATATTAGTTGTATCATTCGTCACACTCGCCTCAAGACCTCCCATTATTCCAGCCAGCGCTAAAATATTTTCATCATCAGCAATCACTAGCTCATCTCCAAAGAAAGTTATTTCCTGATGGTTAAGCAGTAAAAGCGTCTCACCTTTCTTGGCATTTCTAACATGAATGACACCTTTTATTTTATCAAGATCAAAAGCATGCGTAGGCTGGCCATGTTCCAACATCATGTAATTTGTTACATCAACTACAGGGTTAATTGAATCTATACCCCCCCTTTTCAACCTCTCTTTTAACCATCCAGGCACTTCATTTTTGTTATTAACTTTTCGTATTTCACGGAGACAATAAAGTGGGCAAGCAGTCTTATTAATGACATTAACTTTTATATTTAATTTATTGATTTCTTTATTGATTTCTTTATTGATTTCTTTTCTATAATTCAAATCGGTCATTGCAGATATTTCTTTCGCAATTCCTCTCATACTTAGACAGTCAGGTCGGTTTGGTGTAATTGATAAATGAAATATTTGGTCATCTAAAGAAAGACAATTTTTTAAAGTTTCGCCTACTTTGCTATTTTGATCAAGTTCTAATATCCCCTCAGATTCATTTGAGATATTTAGTTCTTTAGCGGAGCATAGCATGCCACTGGAATCAATACCTCTTAACTTGGCTTGTTTAATTTCAAATTTATCAAGCTTCGCTCCAACCTTTGCACAAGGAATTTTGATCCCAACTCTAGCATTTGGGGCACCGCAAACAATTTGAAGGTTATCCTTTTCTCCTGCATTTACTTGACAAATATTAAGTCGGTCTGCGTTAGGATGTTTCTTAATTTCTACAATTTCACCAACCACCACAAGATCAGATATGGTAGATAGATCTTCAATTTCTTCAACCTCAAGACCGCCTTGAGTTAATGTATTACTCAAGTCAATACCATTCAAATCTTTATCGAAAAATTCATTAAGCCATTTTTTAGAGAACTGCATAACTAAACCTTAAATTGATTCAAGAAACGAATGTCATGATTAAAAAATGGTCTTAAATCATTAATGCCATACTTTAGCATCGCTAACCTCTCCACACCTAAACCAAACGCAAAGCCTTGAAATAAATTATAATCAATCCCTGCTTGTGACAGGACATTAGGATGTACCATGCCACAACCTCCTATCTCTAACCACCCATCATTCCATTTCATATCTATTTCAGCAGATGGCTCTGTAAACGGGAAAAAAGAAGGTCTAAACCTTATCTGTAAATCATCATTTTCAAAGAATTTCTGTAAAAAGCTTTGTGTAACCCATTTTAAATTTGCAAAGCTTACTTTTTTGTCAATCCACAAGCCTTCAATCTGATGAAACATTGGTGAATGTGTTGCATCTGAATCAACCCTATAAACCCTTCCGGGTGAAATAATTCTCAACGGCGGGGGATTATTTTCCATATATCGAATTTGAACGGACGATGTGTGTGTTCTCAACACATACTCTTTATTTAAATAAAATGTATCATGCATTGCTCTAGCTGGGTGTGACTCTGGTATATTTAATGCAGTGAAATTATGATAATCATCTTCAATTTCAGGTCCTGTGGTTGAGCTAAATCCTATTGAATTAAAAATTGTTTCGATTGTTTTTATAGTAATAGATATTGGATGCAGCGTACCTTTGTTTTGTTTTTTTCCATCCAAGGTTACATCAATATTTTCATTTTTAAGTTGATCGTTCATCAAATGAATTTGAATTTCTGATTTTCGATCGCTTAGTGCTTTCTCAATAGATTTTTTTATATCATTTATCAAAGCACCTATGATTGGTTTATCTTTATTGGGTAAGCTTGATAACCCTTTCATTGCTTCATTTAAAGGCCCCTGCTTTCCAAGGTATTTTGATTTAATATGATCTAAATCAGATAGCTCAGAAACTTTTGAAAAGTCATCTTTTGCTTGTTGAATTAATTTTTTTAATTCTTCCATAATTATTTTTTTAAATAAAAAAGGAGGCTTAAAAAGCCCCCTTTTATAATTTTTTTAAAATTAGACAGCTCCGAGGCTTGATTTTGCAATATCCACAAACTTTGCGAATGCAGGTTTATCAAATACAGCCATATCTGCTAAAACTTTCCTGTCTACTTCAACAGAAGCCTTTTT
>JABHXS010000029.1 GCA_018657165.1 Nitrosomonadales bacterium | reverse complement strand
CATAGTTTGTGAGATGAATTTTAAAGTGTCTTCGTATCCTTGTATAATAACTGATTAATCAACATAAATTAAACAAAAAATGGTGTTTTATTAAAAATGAAATTCAATAATGATGAGATAAAAAAAATTGCGCATTTAGCAAGAATAAACATAAATGAACTTGAGATTGGCCAAGTCAGTGAAAAACTAGAAGGCATTTTGGGGTTAATCGATCAAATGACAAAGGTAAATACCGATAATATTGAACCTATGGCACATGCACTTGATATCACCCAGCCTTTAAGGGAGGATAAAGTGACCGAGGGGGATATTAGAGAAAAATCCTTAGAATTATCTAAAGAAACCAATCAATCCTTATTTATTGTACCGAGAGTGATTGAATAAAATGATAAATTTATCTCTCAAAGAGCTTTCAGACAGTTTAAAAGAAAAAAAATTTTCAAGTGTGGAGCTTACCCAGTTCTTTTTAGATCGATTAGATCTTTATAATTCATCTATAAATGCTTTTATTAGTTTTGATAAAGATAAAAGTTTAGCTATGGCCAGAAACGCTGATGCAATGATTCAGGAGGGAAGGCAGAATTATTTAACGGGCATTCCAATTGCTCAAAAAGATATTTTTTGTGCAGAAGGGTGGAAAACAAGTTGTGGCTCAAGAATGTTAGACAATTTTATTGCACCATATGACGCCACTGTTATAAGTAAATTTAATGAAGTAGGTGCTGTGAACCTAGGTAAAACCAATATGGACGAATTTGCTATGGGCTCATCTAATGAAACTTCTTTTTATGGCAATGTAAAAAATCCATGGGATATAAAAGCTGTCCCGGGAGGAAGTTCGGGCGGGAGTGCGGCTGCAGTTGCTGGAATGTTAGCCCCGGCTGCAACGGCAACAGATACAGGCGGCTCTATAAGACAGCCTGCTTCTTTATGTGGTTTAACTGGATTAAAGCCAACTTATGGTTTAGTTTCTCGGTATGGAATGATTGCATTTGCATCAAGCCTTGATCAGGCAGGGCCCATGTGTCATACGGCAGAAGATTGTGCGGCAATGCTAAATGTGATGACTGGTCATGACCCAAAAGATTCGACAAGCGTTCAAAGAGAGAAAGAAAATTACTTAAAAGGGATTCATGATCCTATAAAAGGCTTAAAAATTGGCATTCCAAAAGAATTTTTTAGTGAGGGGTTGGAACCTGAAATTGAGAAAATTATAGAACAGGGTATCGATGAATATAAAAAATTGGGAGCTGAGATTGTAGAGATATCTTTACCAAATAATCATTTATCAATACCGGTCTATTATGTAATTGCACCTGCTGAGGCATCCAGTAATTTATCTAGATATGACGGTGTTCGATATGGTTATCGCACAAAAGAATATGATGATTTGATGGATATGTACTGTAAGACAAGAGAGGAAGGGTTTGGAAATGAAGTTAAAAGAAGAATAATGATAGGCACTTACGTCCTAAGTGCGGGTTACTACGACGCATATTATCTAAAAGCTCAAAAAATTAGAAGATTAATTTCTGAGGATTTTAAAAAAGCGTTTGAAAAATGTGATGTAATTTTAGGCCCTTCAGCTCCTTCAGTAGCTTTTCCAATTGGGGATAAAAAAGAAGACCCACTTAAAATGTATATGCAAGATGTTTATACAATTTCAACAAATCTGGCAGGCTTACCAGGCCTATCAATGCCAGCTGGGCTAATGAATAATCTTCCCGTTGGCATGCAACTTATAGGTAATTATTTTAGTGAAGCAAAGTTATTGAATATTGCTAATATTTTTCAGACAAATACAGATTGGCACAATTTATCTCCTAAGGGGTTTGAGTAATGGAATGGGAAATTGTTATTGGAATTGAAACTCATGCCCAGTTAAAAACGGAGTCAAAAATATTTTCTGGCGCATCGACAAACTATGGGGGCGAGCCAAATGCACAGGCATGTCTAGTCAGCCTTGCATACCCAGGAGTTCTGCCTGTTCTAAATGAAGAAGCAGTCAACTGTGCAATACGTTTTGGTTTAGCGGTTGATGCAAAAATTGCAGAACAATCTATTTTTGCTAGAAAGAATTATTTTTATCCAGATCTGCCTAAAGGCTATCAAATCAGTCAATTTGAGTTGCCTGTTGTGGGAGAAGGAAGCCTAACAATTCCAGTGGGCGATGAAGATAAAAGTATAAGAATTTTACGAGCACATTTAGAGGAAGATGCTGGTAAATCTGTTCATGGGATTGAAGAAGGTAAATCAGGTATCGACCTCAATAGAGCAGGTACGCCTTTATTAGAAATTGTAACTGAACCAGATATGAGCTCGGCAGAAGAGGCGGTAGCTTATGCTAAAAAACTTCATGAATTAGTTCAGTGGATAGGAATTTGTGATGGAAATATGCAAGAGGGTAATTTTCGCTGTGATGTGAATGTTTCCGTTAAGAAAAAAGGGGATAAAAAACTCGGCACAAGACGAGAAATTAAAAACTTAAATTCTTTTAAATTTATCAAGCAGGCAGTAGATTATGAAGTGAATTGGCAAATTGAAAGACTAGAGGATGGCGGTAAAATAAATCAATCAACAATTCTTTTTGATCCAGATTCTGGTGAGACAAGAGAAATGAGATCAAAAGAGGAAGCAAATGATTACCGATATTTCCCAGATCCAGATTTGTTACCTCTTGTTATAAGCCAAGAGAAAATAAATACCATCAAATCTAAGATGTACGAATTGCCTAGCCAGATGAAATCACGATTAGTTAAAGAGTTCAGTCTTTCAGGTTATGACGCAGATGGGATTACATCAAATATTGCTGTTGCTAACTATTTTACTGAGTTGCTCACCTATAAAGTCAGCGCAAAACTAGCATCTAATTGGATCTTAACTAATCTCTTTTCAAGATTAAATGAATCTAATTTAGATATTGAAAACTGTCCATTGAAGGCCAGTAAGCTCGCAAAATTAATTTTAAGAATTGAGGATAAGACTATTTCGAATAATGCTGCAAAAAAAGTATTTGATGAAATTTGGGATCAGGATAAAAGTGTTGATGATGTCATAGAGAAACTAGGGTTGAAACAAATTTCTAATGTGAGTGAGATTGAGGATATCCTAAATCAAGTGTTAAAAGAGAATGGAGCAATGGTTGAAGAATATAAGTCTGGAAAAGATAAAGCATTCAATGCATTAATTGGGCAGGTAATGAAAGCCTCAAAAGGTAAAGCCAATCCTGGCCAAGTTAGCCAATTGCTTAAAGAAAAATTATCAAATTAAACGCCATACTTTTCTCTGTATCCAAGCATTTCATCTAAGATTTTTTTATTAACAGCATCCTTTTTTAAAAAATCAATAATGTTATCTAGGTCTATTATTGAGCTTACAGGAACTTGATATTTCTCATAAATTTCCTCAATGGCAGATAGTTTGTTGCTACCTTTTTCTTTTCGATCAATTGAGACAAGGATTCCAACCACCTCTGCATTAAATGAGTTGATTAGGCTAAAACTTTCTTTGATGGAAGTTCCTGCTGAAATCACATCATCAATAATAAGAATTTTTCCTGAAATGGGGGCTCCAATGATTAAGCCTCCTTCTCCATGATCTTTAACTTCTTTTCTATTAGATGAAAATTTTTTATTAATACCTTTATTTGAAAGTGAAATTGCAATAGCCCCTACAAGAGAAATTCCTTTGTAAGCGGGCCCAAACAATATATCAAACTCAATATTTTCTTCTATAATTTTTTCGGCATAATAATCACCTAATCTTTTAAGGCTATCTCCATCATTAAAAGAAGCAAGATTAAAAAAATAAGGACTCTTTCTACCTGCTTTAGTAGTAAAATCTCCGAATCGAAGTACTTTTTTTTCAAGTGCAAATTTTATAAAAGATTGTCGCATGAATTTTTTTTTAATTAACTTATGAAGATTATAACCTTAAATTTAAATGGTATAAGGGCTGCCGAACGAAAAGATTTTTTCCCTTGGCTTCAAAAACAAAATGCAGATTATATTTGTTTGCAAGAACTTAAAGCACAAGAAGCTGATTTATCGTCACTGATGGTATCTCCATATTCTTATGAGGGGTATTTTAGCTATGCGATAAAGAAGGGCTATAGTGGGGTTGGTATTTATACAAAAAATAAACCCCTAAAGGTTACCAAGTATCTGGGTATCCCTGAAATGGATGATGAAGGAAGATATGTTGAGCTTGAATTTGAAGATTTCATTATCATCTCGGTCTATTTGCCTTCGGGCTCATCAGGCGAAGAGCGGCAAACTTTTAAATATAAAGTGCTTGATAAAATTTATAAGGTTTTTGAAGAAAAATTAAATCTTAAAAAGAATGTTGTTGTTTGTGGTGATTTTAATATTGCACATCATGAAATTGATTTAAAAAATTACAAAGGCAATAAGAAAAATTCT
>JABHXS010000031.1 GCA_018657165.1 Nitrosomonadales bacterium | reverse complement strand
TTATTAATAAAACGACCCAAAAAACGAGTAGCGTGAATATGATCCGGTCCACCCTCTAATGTGCACTGCTTAATATCTGCAATCTGGCTTTTTAAATCTTCTTCGTAATCTTCATCAGATGGAAAGGCAGTTACCCTCTCACCTACATCAGAGCCCGCTCCTACGGCCATACTTCCTAAGGCTGAGTGATTACTCAATACACCGCTATATCTATCTCCCATAGCTACATGCATACATCCCGTTAAGGTCGCAAAGTCTATAATCACTTTTGGTTTCTTTCTAGAGGCCATTGTTAGAGTATCAGCTAACACCATCCTGCCTTCAGCATCTGTATGAACAATTTCAATCGTCATTCCATTAAGCGCTTTAACTACATCATTTTGTTTATATGCTTTGGGGCCAATATGGTTTTGTGCAATTGCCAACCAACAATCTAACTTAACCTTCACCTTTGCATCAGAAATCGCTTTTAAAATACCTAAAACTACAGCTGAACCATTCATATCTTCATGCATGCCACTCATAAATTTTGCTGGTTTTAGATTATGCCCACCAGTATCAAAGCAAATGCCCTTCCCCACTAAACTAATAGTTTCTTTAGCGCCTCTTGGTGCATATGTTAAATGTACAATAGCGGCATCCTGAGGTTCAGATCCTTGGGCTACAGCATAAAATGCCCCCGCACCTATTTTTTTTAATTTAGGCATTGTAAATTCCTCTACCTTCCAACCATTATCTTTCGATAATTTTTTAATCTTTTGGCGATAAATTGTGGGAGTTAATTGATTTGGCGGCGTTATGGTCAATTCTCTTGTTAGCGTATTACCAGCAACTAAAGCCTCAATATCCTTAAAGCTTGTTTTAGCTGAGGCTCCTAAAACATTTATTAATTTAAGATTTTTTCTTTTAGCCCCCGATTTTAGATTGGGAAGATCTTGGGAATTAACTGAAGCAACATAAACTGCCTGCTTGATCCATTCATCATTCTTTTTTGACTGATTGATAATCGTAATCGATTTAGGGTTTTCTGAAAGTATTTTTTCAAAGGATTTTCTTAAAATAGTTTGGATTTGAAACACGCTTTTATTGTCAGATATCATCACCCACGTTACTAAACTTCCGTTCTCTAGCTCGGCGGATGATGCTATTTCTTTTAATTCGGCTATTTTTTTTCCTTGCCTTTGCAATTTTGCTTTAAGTGCTGCCATGAACAAAGGTTTTAATTGTTTTTCATCGAATAAAATTAAGGCATGAAGATGCTTTCTTAAATTTGGTTCTGAAGGTATTTTACTATTTTGAGAAATCTTAATATTCATATTTTAACCCTTAATTTTGTTGAAAAACAATAACTTAAATACATAAATGCAACCATTCCAGCCCAAATAAAGCTTGACCAATTAACGTAAAACCCTGAAAATTACACTTATTAGTAAGCCTCTAGACATAAATAAATATAATTAATTCTATCTTATTAAATATTTTTATTCGGTCAAAATTTTAAATTAATTAAATTTCATAGGATAAATTAAGCGTATGGATCCAAGTCTTGATAGCGACGAATTAGAAACCCAAGAATGGATTGAGGCACTCAACTCAGTAATTGATGCAGAAGGTTCAGAACGTGCACATTTTTTAATTGAAATGATGATTGATCAAGCACGCCGATCAGGATCAAATCTTCCCTACAATGCAACAACGGCCTATGTAAATACCATTCCAACCCACCTACAACAAAGGCATCCAGGTGACCCTGGCATGGAAAGAAGAATTCGTGCATTGATTAGATGGAATGCAATTATGGCTGTATTAAGAGCCAATATCAAATCACCTGGTGTCGGAGGACATATTGCAAGCTTTCAATCTGCGGCCACCCTTTATGATGTTGGATTTAACCACTTCTTTAGAGCGGAAAATAAATCTTTTGGTGGAGATTTGGTGTATTTCCAAGGACACTCCTCGCCGGGTATATACGCGCGTGCTTTTTTAGAAGGAAGAATGACAGAGGAGCAATTAGATAATTTCCGAATGGAGACAAAAGGTAATGGATTATCTAGCTATCCACACCCATGGCTAATGCCTGAATTTTGGCAATTCCCAACAGTTTCTATGGGCTTGGGGCCTTTGATGGGAATTTATCAAGCGCGCTACTTAAAATATTTGCATAACAGGGGTATCGCCGATACTTCAGACAGAAAAGTCTGGGTATTTTGTGGTGATGGTGAAATGGATGAACCGGAATCACAAGGGGCAATTTCACTTGCAGCTAGAGAAAAGCTAGATAATTTAATTTTTGTTGTTAACTGTAATCTACAAAGATTAGATGGACCCGTTAGGGGTAATGGAAAAATTATTCAAGAGCTTGAATCTAATTTCAGAGGCTCTGGATGGAATGTCCTGAAGGTTATTTGGGGTTCATACTGGGACCCATTATTTGCCATGGACAAAGATGGCTTAATGAAAAAAAGAATGGAAGAATGTGTTGATGGTGAATTTCAAAACTTTAAAGCTAAAGGGGGTGCTTTTACTCGTGAGGCGTTCTTTGGAAAATACCCAGAGCTTAAAGAAAGAGTGGCAGCAATGTCAGATCAAGACATATGGAGATTGAATAGGGGTGGTCATGACCCACACAAAGTCTATGCAGCCTACGCAGCGGCAACTTCTCACAAAGGCCAACCATCAATCGTACTCGCTAAAACAGTTAAGGGTTATGGTATGGGTGATGCTGGTGAAGGGCAAAATATTACGCATCAACAAAAAAGTATGGATATTGAATCACTGAAAACATTTAGATCAAGATTTGACTTACCTATCAGTGATGAAGAAGTCGAAAACCTAGCCTATTACAAGCCTGCAAAAGATTCGCCTGAAATGAAATATATGATGGAAAGAAGAAATGCGCTGGGGGGTTTTTTGCCCATAAGAAAAAAACGGGGGAACAAATTAAATGTACCTTCAATTGAAGCCTTTTCAAATCAATTAAAAAGCTCAGGTGACAGAGAAATCTCTACAACGATGGCATTTGTAAGGATCCTAACCACATTGGTAAAAGATAAAGATATTGGAAAATTTATCGTACCGATTGTGCCTGATGAAGCAAGAACATTTGGTATGGAAGGGATGTTTAGACAATTAGGGATCTATTCATCTGTTGGTCAGTTATATGAACCTCAAGATTCTGATCAAGTGATGTTTTACAAAGAAAAAAAGGATGGGCAAATTCTAGAAGAAGGAATTAATGAGGCAGGATCATTTTCATCATGGATTGCAGCAGCAACCTCGTATAGTAACTCGGGCATTCAGACCATTCCTTTTTATATCTTTTATTCAATGTTTGGTTTCCAAAGAATTGGAGATTTGGCATGGGCTGCAGGGGACTCTCGCTCTAGGGGGTTTTTATTAGGTGCAACAGCAGGAAGGACAACGCTAAATGGCGAAGGCCTTCAGCATGAAGATGGTCATAGCCATTTACTTTCAGCCACAATTCCAAATTGTGTATCTTATGACCCATGTTTCTCATATGAGTTGGCAGTAATTATTCAAAATGGTTTAGAGCGCATGATAAAGAATCAAGAGGATGTTTTTTATTACATCACCATAATGAATGAAAATTATCAACATCCAGAAATGCCAAAAAATATTAATAAGGACATTATTAAGGGCATCTATAAATTCTCTGAAAATAAAACAAAAGGACCTAAAGTTCAGTTAATGGGAAGTGGAGTCATTCTAAGGGAAGTTATTGAGGCAGCTCATATTTTAGAAAAAGATTTTAAT
>JABHXS010000104.1 GCA_018657165.1 Nitrosomonadales bacterium | reverse complement strand
GGTATCTCGAGGCTCATCATTTGAGGAATGTATTGTTATTAAACTTGCTGTGACAAGATCCCAATCAAACTCTGTTCCATCTTTATTTTTTGTGATTTGAATGTAACCTTTTTCCATATGTTCCTCCGGAATAATAATTCCATGGCTTAAGAAAAATTGAATGCCCGCAAGTGACCTGAAGTCAATGTGGATTTCTGAGGGGTTTTCTTCTGTTTGAATCGATTCATTGATAGGGTAAATATTAGATTTGCCATCAAGATTCATAATCTTCATCAGGTTCTGGACTTCAGGCTTACGCATTGCATCTTTTCTAAAATATAATGCCAGTTGCTTGCTCTCATCAGATTTTATAATATAGCCAAATTGTAAATCAACCCTTTCTACTTTATGCATTGCATCTAAAAATTTATCAAATTTTCTAAAGCTTGGCGCAATTGCAGGTGATGGACCAGATGCAGTGTGTGCATTATCAAGTCCATTTATATTATTTACAGTTAAGTTAAGAATACGATCCATTCTCCAACCCGATCTAGATAAAAGCATTAACATATCAGTATCAACAGGACTAAGAATCTTCTTAATAAAGTCTCCACCTTTTAATGGAAGATATGTAATGGTTGGTTTTTCTGTATATTGTGCAGCACCTCCTATACCAACATTATCAGCATCAGGTCCACCATTAAATATATTAACCAGAAAGCTCCCACCTCTTTTCCATTCAATTGACGTAGAGACACTGCTTACTTCTAATATTGATATAGAATCACCGTATCTACGTTTTACAAGGTTAAGTAGTGATTGTGATTCGTTAGTTTCTGCAATCACTGTATTAAATTCCCCCCGTGTATCTTGGACACTATCAGGCCCGATCTGTATGAATCGGTCAAAAAAGGAACATCCCCCTAAAAGTATAGTTAACAGCAGGGGAAGGAATTTAAGAAATTGATTTGAATTCACATTATTATTTTTCTTGAAAACATAATTTTAAGTTATTTTCATAAAAAAATGAAGTTTCTTTTAAAGTGACAGGTGTAACCATCTGGATTTTTTTTAAGATATTTTTGATGAGCCTCTTCAGCAGGAAAAAATTTATTAAAGGCTATTATTTCCGTTACAATTTTGGCTTTCCAATGATTTGATTCCCCAACTTTTTTAATAACTGCTTTAGCAATTGTTTTTTGACTGTTTGAGGTATAAAAAATAGAAGATCGATATTGTGTTCCAATATCGTTGCCTTGTTGATTTGGTGTTGTTGGGTTGTGAAGTTTAAAAAATTCAAAGAGTAAGCTCTCAAAGGAAAGATGATTCTTATCAAACTTAATCATAATAGTTTCTGCATGCCCTGTATTACCAATAGAAACATCTTTATAGGTAACATCACTTATAAAGCCTCCAGAAAACCCTACAACCGTTTCTTTTACACCAGATATTTGACCTATAAGATTTTCTAATCCCCAATAACAACCTCCTGCAAGGTATGTTGTTTCTAAATTAAGCTTTTTGTTAACCATATGGAAATTGCATTTTTTATTTAGATGAATATCTCTTTAAGTAATTTAATTGTATATTGTAATAAAAGAAAATTGAGTTTTGTATTAATTAATAAATAGGAGTAATAGAAATGTCAGTATCTATGTATGAAATGTCTGTTCCAATGTTTATTACTATGCTTGAAAATTTATCATCAATATTAAGAAAAGGGGAGCGTTTTGCTGAAAAAAGAAAAATAGATAAAGATATTTTTATTAATGCACGCCTGATCGCTGATATGAGGCCTTTAACTAGTCAAATCCAAATTGGGACAGATATGATTAGATTGGGAGTTGGTCGTTTAGCAAATATAAAAGCACCATCTTACAAAGATAATGAAAAAACATTTAGTGATTTACAAAGAAGAATAAGTAAGACAATTACTTTTTTAAAAAAAATTAATCCAAAAAAAATGGAAGGTTCAGAAAATATAGAAATTAAGTTTTCAATCAGGAGCCATGAATTTAAATTTAAATCAGGAAAAGATTATTTAACAAAATGGATGATTCCTCATTTCTTTTTCCATGTGACAACTGCTTATAATATTTTAAGGTCAAACGGTGTGAATCTAGGAAAAAGAGATTACATAAAATTTTAAATAAAGGAATGAGGTAATGAAGTCAATTGATAATATTTTGAATGCGATTATGAGAAATTTTTACAGCCTTACCCCTTGGTTACTTCGACTAGGCTTGGGTATTTCTTTTATTTTCCATGGCCATAATAAATTTCCTTTACCCCCGCAAAAATTAATAGACTATTTTGGATTTTCATCAGAGCTTGCATCTTTTGTTGCCATTTCTGAACTAAGCGCAGGTATTTTATTAATTCTTGGAGGTTTCTTAAAAGGGCATGTTGGAAATTTAGTAACTCGATTTGCATCTAGTGTGATCGTAACCGTTATGACTTTTGCATTTACATTAGCGCACAGTGATTGGTTTATTACCCCAAAACTCTTTATGAGTGAACAAATATTTTTGGTGATTATCGGGCTTTACTTTTTTATAAGGGGCAATAATTAGTCCAAATCCTTAATTTTTAAAAGTGCAATTAAGCGACTAATCATTACCGCGATAAACATTACGCCGGTTACAGCTTCTGTAATAGACCACATTTTAGCCGTGTAGCTTACGGGTGTTATGTCACCGTAACCTAATGTCGTCAATGTAGTAAAGCTAAAATAAACCATTTCGACTGTAACAGAACTAGAATTAAATTTGCTGATATGAAATGCCTCTGGATTTATCTCCAGCAAAACCATATAAAGTAAATACCAAAAAACCCCAATAAGAATATATATCGATATTGCTCCACTAACTATATGGGGGTCAATAATTTGCGTTTTAATTATTTCTCTGAACAATGTAAAGATTGTAATGCTAATTATTAATAATTTAAGGACATATTGAAATAAACTTTGATTAAAATCAAAGGCAAAATTATTCAGTAAAACAAGGCTTAATGAAATTACAGTAACCTTAAAGGCATTTGAATTATGTTGATGAAGAAAAACACTGCTAATAAGGATTATTAGGAATAAAATTTCAACATGTAGCATCGAAGCCAGCCCTATATCAAAAGCCATCGGCCCTATAAAAATTACGATAAAAAGTGATGCTAATAAATAATGATTTACGTATTTCATGGTTTATTTTAATCTAAATTTTTATCTACATTAATTTAACTTAGTTTATCGTCAGCAATATGATATTTCGGGTCTTCAAGCATATTAAGCTCTACCATATTTTTTGCACTATCGAGAACTTCCATGCAGTCTGGGCTTAGATGAACTAGATGTAATTTCTTTCCAAGCGACTTATATTTATTTGCCAAAGTGTCAATGGCCATAATTGCACTATGATCTGCTACCTTTGATTGTTTAAAATCAATAATGACTTCATTTGGATCATCTTTGATTTTAAATAGCTCATTAAAACTTTTAACTGATGCAAAAAAAAGAGTACCTTTTAATTCATATATTTTCCAACCTCTTTTATTTTTTGATGTGGTCACTTCAATAATTTTTGCATGCTCCCAGGCAAATACTAAAGCTGAAACGATTACGCCTAAAATAACAGCAATAGCTAGATCTGCAATAATAGTCACTGCTCCAACAAGCAAACCAACAAAGATATCTTTTTTTGGAACTTTTCCAAATAACCTTAAACTTCCCCATTCAAATGTTTTTTCTGCAACAACAAACATCACACCTATGAGCGCAGCTAAAGGAATCATTTCAATCCAACGAGAAAGAAATAATACAAAAGAGGCTAAAAATATCGCTGTGGCAATTCCAGATAGCCGTCTGACAGCCCCGTTATTTATATTTATCATGCTTTGTCCAATCATCGCACATCCACCCATGCCACCAAAAAACCCAGTAACAATATTGGCAAAGCCCTGCGCTAAGGATTCTTTATTTGGCCTTCCTCTAGTGTCGGTCATATCATCAATTAAATTGAGGGTAAGTAGAGTTTCGATTAAACCTATGGCAGCTAAGAGAAAAGCATAAGGCAATGTAATCATTATCGTTTCAAAGTTAAAGGGAACGGTTGGAAAATTAAATTCTGGAATACCTCCAGCGATCGAACCTAGGTCTCCCACTGTTTTGGTATCGATAGAAAAGAAATAAACGATACCGGTAGTAAAAATGATCGCAGCGAGTGTAGATGGAATAATTTTTGTAAGCTTTGGAAAAAGATAAATAATTGCAACGGTTAGGAAAATTAGGCCAATCATGATGTAAAGAGCCATGCCACTCATCCAGATAGGTAAGCCTTCATTGTTGAATATTTTAAAGTGATTAAATTGAGCAAGAAAAATTACAACTGCAAGTCCATTAACAAACCCAAGCATCACAGGGTAGGGGACCATGCGAATAAACTTACCTAATTTAAATAAGGCAAATATTATCTGTAATAACCCCATTAAGATTACTGTGAGAAAAAGGTACTCAGGCCCATGCTGAACAACTAATGACACCATCACAACAGCTAAAGCACCTGTTGCACCTGAAACCATACCAGGACGCCCACCAAAAACTGAAGTAATAAAACAAACTAAGATGGCGGCATACAATCCTGTTAAGGGGGAGACTTGTGCAATAAGGGCAAAGGCTATTGCTTCTGGAACCATTGCTAATGCCACAGTTAAGCCGCTTAATAAATTTGTTCTAATTTCAGGAAAATT
>JABHXS010000060.1 GCA_018657165.1 Nitrosomonadales bacterium | reverse complement strand
TTTAGTTTTATAAACAATTGCTTTACTCGGTAAAAATTCTGGGGAATAATTTTTTTTCAAATAATCTCTGGCTTGCTCAATCGCATCTTTAGATAGTGTCATTGAATCAGTTCTCATATAACTTATTAATCCAACAGCCCCTTCCCCAATTTTAATTCCTTCATAGAGTTGTTGAGCGATTATCATAGTGCGTTTGGTTGTAAATCCTAATTTTCTTACACCTTCTTGTTGCATAGTCGATGTGGTAAAAGGTGACGGTGGCTTCCTAACCCTTTGTTTCTTATCAACGCGGGCAATTTTTGTTTTGCCCGCACTTTTAAGAAGAAGCTCACCTACAATCTCTTTTTGATTTTCCTCATCAGTCACTGTAAATTGTTCTACTTTTTTATTTTCGAGTATTACTAACTTTGATGAAAATTTTGAATCTTTCTTTTGAGTGTCAAGGTGAATAGACCAATATTCTTTTTTAATAAATTTTTCAATTTCTTTTTCACGTTCAGTAATTAAACGCAGAGCAGGGCTTTGTACGCGACCGGCTGATAATCCATAGCGAATTTTTGACCATAATAAAGGAGATAAATTAAATCCGATTAAGTAATCAAGCGCCTGCCTTGCCTGTTGAGCATGTACAAGTGCTTCTGATATATCCCGGGGTTCTTGAAGCGCATCAACAATCGCATTTTTAGTAATTTCTCCAAAAATAATTCTAGCAATTTTTTTATTTTTTATTAGTTTTTTTGTATTTAGGATCTCAGCAATATGCCATGCGATTGCCTCCCCCTCTCTATCTGGGTCAGTTGCAAGTAGTATTTCATCTGAATTTTTGACAGCCTTTGAAATCGCATCTATATGTTTCTTGTTTCTATCGATTAACTGAAAATTCATTTCAAAACTTTCAGTATTGATCCCTTCTGATTTTGGAAGAAGATTTCTTATATGACCATAAGAGGCAAGCACTTTATATTCATTGCCTAAATAATTGCTAATGGTTTTAGCTTTAGAGGGAGACTCAACTATTAATAATTTTGACATATAAGTATTTAATGCAATTGTTTAAAAATTATGCATGATAAGTATAAAGAACTAACTATACAAGCTTCATATTAAAAATTAGTTTTTTTCGAAGGGTAAATTTAGCTTGTATAGATATATTTTGATTGATCTTTTACACGTTTATTTATAGAGCCCCCCTCCATCAACATGAATCACTTCACCCGTTGAATACAAGGCTGTGGTTAATAGGAAAACAACAGCTTTAGCAATATTTTCGGGCAACCCCTGTTTCTTTAAAAATGTTTGTGAAATAAGATTTTCTCTATAACCTGCCTCAGATTCCTGATTATTTTCTGACCATAATATTGCACCTGGCGCAACGGCGTTTACTCTAATATCAGGTGATAGATCTTTTGCTAATGATCTTGTGAGAGAGGCTAGACCGCTTTTTGCAATGTTATAAATAATATAATTTTTCTTAGGGTTGTTTTCAAGGGCATCAGTGATGTTGACTATTGACCCATTCTTTTCTTTCAGAAATTTCACGGCTGCTTGACATAGGAACAATGGTGCTTTTAGATTTGTTGCGATTAAATCATTCCAATCTTTCTCATTTAGGGCGTCAATTTTTGTTGGGTAGTAGCTTGCTGCATTATTGACTAAGTAATCAAGTTGACCAAATTTGTCTATTACCTTTGAAATAATATTCTCATATGAATCAAATTTAGAAAGGTTACCTTGCACGATATCAGTAGAATTTTCTCTTATTTTATTAAGTTTAGTTTTAAGATAAACCGCATCTTCTTTTGAGTCCCTATAATGAATCATTACATTTATATCTGATTTATGTAATTCTTCACAAATCGCTGCTCCAATTCTTTTTGAACCACCGGTTACAAGGGCTATTTTTTTATTTTTCATTTGTAAAAAATGGATTTAAATATTTTATTAGTTTTAAAAGTTATTATAATCTAAAGTATATGACGAATTTACCCTCCCTAAGCCAATATGAAGATTCAATACATAATGTCTTGGTCCAGAGATTAAATGGTTTTAGAAAATTTGATTGGAAATTTCATCTTTGACAGAGTTAAAAAAAAGACCAGTTAGAAGTTATATACTTAGACAAGGAAGACTTACTAAATATCAAGAAAATGGTATAAAAAGGTTTTCATCTAAATATACAATCCCTTTTCAAAAATCGCTGATAAATTTTGATCAAGTTTTCTCTAAAAAAAATAAAATTATTTTAGAGGTCGGTTTTGGGATGGGAGATACCACATTTAAAATGGCCCAGGAAATGCATGATTTAAATTTCTTGGCTATCGAAGTTCATTCTCCAGGCGTTGGCAGTCTTTTAAATAAAATTAATCTTGGCCAGCTTGAAAATCTAAAGATTATTCAGCATGATGCTCTTGAGGTAATTAATGAAATGATTCCCGATAGATCATTAGATGGCATCCATATTTTTTTTCCTGATCCTTGGCCAAAGAAAAAGCATCATAAGCGGAGGTTGTTAAAAAGTTCTTTTTTAGAGCTTATGGAATCTAAGCTAGCTTTAGCAGGTTATATACATATAGCGACAGATTGGGAGGCATATGCTTTGCAAATTATTGATTTAGTAAAAGAGAGTAAATTTTATAAAATTTCTAAAAGAAATTTAAATGAAAAGCCTCAGTCAAGACCTTTAACAAAATATGAAAGCAGGGGATTAAGGTTAGGGCATCAAGTATGGGACATTATAATTACCTTACGATAACCATTCATTTATTTTTTTTGTAGCTTCTTCAACACCTTGTTTTTTTAAGCTTGAAAATAACTGTGCTGAACATTCTATTTTATATGTTCCCCCCCATTTTTCTTTTAGCTCTAGCTGAATTTTTTGAAGAGCTCTTAGTGATTTATCTTTTGAAAGTTTGTCACTTTTTGTCAATAGAATATGTATAGGTTTTTTTTGAGGCGCAAACCAATCTAACATTTGAGTGTCAAGCTCTGTTAGCTCTCTTCTGATATCCACCACTATAACCAGACCAACTAAGCTTTTTCGTTCTTTGAGATATTTTGGCAATAACTTTCTCCAATGATCTTTAACGGGTTTAGGTACTTTTGCAAACCCATATCCCGGCAAATCAACCAAGGATTGCATATCCTGGATTTTAAAAAAATTAATAAGTTGAGTCCTGCCAGGTTGCTTGCTGACAAATGCTAAACGGGTTTTATTTGTGAGGGTGTTAATAGCACTAGATTTTCCCGCATTAGATCTTCCAGCAAAAGCAATCTCTTCTCCCGTATCCACCGGAAGCTCATCAAAGTGATTTGTAGAAATTACAAACGAAACATTTTGTAGAAAAGACATTTTGCAATTTTAACTTGATTTAGATCAATCTGGCGGGAACATTTGTATATAATATGATTTCTTTATAAAACTATCTTATGAAATAAAGGTTTAATATGCACATACAAAAATATTTTTTCTTTTCGCTTTTGATGTTTTTTAACTCAGTCTTGTTTGCTGAAAGCAGCCTAGATAACCAACAGTTTTTAAAAACCCAAGATGTTGTAAAAAATGTTTGCATGGCTTGCCATGGTTTGGATGGCAATAGCTTGAATGGGAAAATTGCACCCAAGATTGCAGCCCAAAATGCTAAATATTTAGCCATTCAACTTAAAAAGTTTAAAGAGGGCATACGAAAAAATACTATTATGCAAGGCATAGTCGCTAACCTATCTATTAAAGATATGGATAATTTAGGCATTTATTTTTCAGAACAAAAATTAAAGTTATCAGCTGCTAAAAGTAATGGGGTTGGTTCGTTAGGAGAAAAAATTTTTCGAGCAGGCATAAAAGATTCACAAGTTCCTGCATGCGCTAGTTGTCATGGACCTTCTGGCCATGGCATTCCTGATCTTTATCCAAGGCTTAATGCGCAACATTCAGACTATGTAGTGAATCAATTAAATGTTTTCAGAAAACTGGATGAGCAACCAAGCGCATCATATGCTCCTATGAGAGCAATTTCAATAAAGCTCACGGAAGGAGAAATGAAAGCGGTCGCAGATTATATCCAGGGATTGCAATAAGCTAAACTGTGAACTATTGTTCTAGAATATAACTCATATAAATTTTTTATAATCAATTGATTATAAAACGTTAAAGATAATTTAAATTGGCTCAATCAAGAAAAAATTTCTCTTCTTTTCTGCACTTACTCAGCACAATGCGCTTCGCAATAACAATGCTTTGTTTCATTGGCATTGCCTCAGTAATTGGAACTATCCTTAAGCAAAATGAGCTCTATGAGAATTACATTATTAAATTTGGGCAGTTTTGGTTTGAATTTTTTGAGGTCATGGGCTTGTATAACGTTTATCAAGCATTCTGGTTTTTAGTAATACTAATTTTTTTAATTATTTCTACTTCATTTTGTGTTTCAAGGAATTCACCAAAAATATTGAAGGAGTATAAAAAATTTCAACTAAATGCTCGTGAAAAATCCTTAAGCTCTTTTAAACATAGTTATGAATTTCCGGTTAAAAAATTTGATTTCGTTAAATTAGAAAAATTACTTCTTGATAATAAGTTTCGGCTAAAGAGACAAATCAAAAAGGATGGAAGCCTAATTCTTTCTGCAAAGAAAGGGGATTTTCAAAAATTAGGATACATTTTTACTCACCTGGCAATAATTATTATTAGCATTGGCGGTTTGATGGATGGAAATCTTGTTTTAAAGATGCAAGAGCTGACTGGGACAAAACAAATTATCTATGAGGATTTAGCCCTCAATGATATACCTGAAACAGGTAAATTAAAGACTTCAAATTTTTCATACCGGGCTCAAATGTTGTTAAGAGAGGGAGAAAAACAAAGTGTAGCGGTTTTGAAGGTAAAAGAAGGGTATCTTATTCAGGATTTACCATTTAGTGTTGGATTAAGTGATTTTAGGATTAAACATTACAGTACCGGTCAGCCAAAATCCTTCGAAAGTGATTTGATTGTGGAAGATAAAGCGTCAGGTCAATTGGTAAAAAAAACTATCAATGTTAACAACCCTCTAACTTTTAATGGCATTACCATTTATCAATCTTCTTTTGAGGATGGTGGATCAGAATTAGCTTTGGATATATGGAATTTACATTCACCTGAGAAGGCTTCAAAAATGGAGAGTGTTATTTTTAAAAAAAATGAATTGGTGTTTAATGAAAAAAAATATTTTTTTGAATTTAATGACTTTCGTAAATTCAATATTTTAGATATTGAAAGTGGAAATAAAAAAACCCCTACAAACGTAGGACCAAGTTTTATATACAAAGTTAGAAATGAATCTGGGCAGGCACATGAATATCAAACCTATCAATTTCCGATGAGAATTGATAAATCTCTTTACTTTGTTAGTGGAATGAGAAAAACGCCTCAAGAAGAATATCAATATCTAAAACTTCCAGCAGATGCAAATGGTGAGATTGAAGGTTTTATGATATTTAGAACACTCCTTCATTCGCCTCAAACCTTAAATGATGCAATTGAAAAAGTTGTTGCCCAATCCTTCCCAGAGGGAGGGGAGAAGAGCCAAATTTATTTTGAGGGTGTTAAGAGGGTAATGTCTGAATTTGTGCATGGGGGTTATAGTCAGATAGCTTCATCAATTGATCCATCCATTTCGCTTGAAGATCAAAAGAGAATAGCCAATAGTTATATAAAAATAATTTTTTTAGTAGGCCAGGAACTTATTGATATTTATCAATCAAATAATGCTGAAATTGATAATTTTTTATTTGAAAGTAACTATAAATTTGTTCAAGAAGCTTTAACGGGTTTTAACGATAGTTTTTTTTATGGCTTGCCAATATTTCTTGAATTGAAAGAATACGTTCATATCCAATCAAGTGGATTACAATTAACTAAATCTCCAGGTCAGTTTTGGGTTTACCTAGGCTGCATTTTATTAGTGTTGGGGATATTTTGTATGATTTATATCCAAGAGGTAAGATTGTGGGTCTTGAAGAAAAAAGATAAAAAAAATGTTCTGGTAGCGCTCACAACAAACAGGCATAGGTATGAGTTTGATCAATTTGCTGTGAGAATTAGTCAACAAATAAGAAAAATTTTAAATTAAATGGAAATATGATCATGGTCTTTAAGCAGTTATTTAATTATTTATTTATCTTTTTAATGTTGATGCTGCCAACCGTAAGCCTTTTTAAATTCCACCAGTATATGGATATATACGAAATGTTTATCTTAATAGGAACAGGGATAACATTTATTGTAATTGGTAAAAATTGGCAAAACTTTAGATATTTAGTTTTAATTGTGTTAATCCTTAGCTTTTTCTCAATCTTCTTGTACGAAGGAAATCTCTTCTCGGGAGAGAAGCAATTTGTGCTTAAATATTTTTTATCTAGCCAATCTGCGATCATGTGGATGTGTTCCTTATATCCTTTAAGCCTTTTGATATATTGGCTTTATTTATTTAAAAGGCACTCCTTTTTTGGAAATTTTGCTTCACAATTAACTTGGATTGCAACAGCAATGGGTTTTATAGGGCTACTAGTTAGATGGTTTGAGTCATATTTAATAAGTATTGATGTGGGCCATATCCCTATTAGTAATTTATATGAAGTGTTTGTTTTATTTTGTTTAGTTACAGCGTTGTTGCATCTTTATTATGAAGAAAAAATGAATAGAAAAGAACTTGGGGCATTTGTTCTGATAGTAATATCTGTCGCAGTTGGGTTCATATTATGGTACACATTTTCTAAGGGTGCCGATGCAATCCAACCACTAGTCCCCGCACTTCAATCATACTGGATGAAAATACATGTACCTGCTAATTTTGTTGGTTACGGTGCATTTGCAATTGCAGCTATGATTTCTGTTGCTTACTTATTGGTTAATAAAGGCATATTAAAGTCAAGACTGCCCAGTTTAATAATACTAGATGATCTGACTTACAAGGCGATTGCAATTGGCTTTATATTTTTTACAATCGCGACTATTCTAGGCGCTGTTTGGGCAGCAGAGGCATGGGGTGGATATTGGTCTTGGGACCCCAAGGAAACCTGGGCACTTATTGTTTGGCTGAACTATGCAGGATGGCTTCATCTTAGATTAGTCAAGGGCCTTAGAGGACCTATGTTAGCCTGGTGGTCAGTTACGGGTCTTTTAATCACAACATTTGCATTTCTTGGAGTTAATCTTTTTCTTTCTGGCCTTCATTCTTACGGCGAGTTGTAAGGTTGCAAAGATGTTTTTTCTAAAGTACGATGGCTTTTAGTTTATAGCAAAGAAAAATATCTCATATGGGCGAAAATTTAATATCAATTAATAACTTATCATTTGGCTATGATAAGGAGCTTCTCCATAAAAATATCAATATGCAATTTAATCGAGGTAAGGTCTCCGCAATCATGGGGGGAAGTGGGTGTGGTAAAACGACAATCCTGAGACTTATAGGTGGGCAATTAAAACCAAATTCAGGAAATGTCATAGTTGATGGCAAAGTAGTTCATGAGCAGGGTCGGGAGGAGCTTCATAGCATAAGAAGAAAAATGGGCATGTTATTTCAGCATGGCGCCTTATTTACTGACTTATCTGTTTATGAAAATGTAGCATTTCCTATGCGAGAACATACCGACTTACCTGAAAGTGTGATTAAAGATCTTGTATTACTGAAACTCAATGCGGTTGGTTTGCGAGGCGCACATAAAAAGATGCCTGCTGAGTTATCGGGAGGAATGGCAAGAAGGGTAGCTTTAGCTAGGGCTATCGCCTTAGACCCAGATATCATAATGTACGATGAACCATTTGCTGGTTTAGATCCAATATCTATGGCTGTAATTTGTGATTTGATTAGATCTTTGAATGATGCATTGGGAGCAACGTCAATAATAGTTACACATGATGTAGCCGAAACTTTTTCATTTGCAGACTATATTTATTTTTTAGCTGACGGAGGCGTAGCTGCGGAAGGATCACCAAAACAATTATTAACCTCTAAATTGCCTTTTGTTAAACAATTTATTCACTCAGAAAAAGATGGTCCTGTCCCTTTTCATACTGAAGCACCAAGCTATCGATCTGATCTATCACTTTAAAATATGATGAATAATATATTAAATTTTTTAGAAAAATTAGGCGCATCATTCAGAGGGACACTATTTGGTTTGGGCTCTGGCGCAAGACTTTTCTTTTTAACAATCATTTATTCATCTGATAGCTTTAAAAGATTTAATTTAACTATTAAAGAAATTTATTTCACCGGTGTTCTTTCGTTGGTTATTATTGTTGTGTCTGCTTTTTTTGTAGGAATGGTTTTAGGTCTTCAGGGCTACTACACACTAGAAAAATATGGCTCATCAGAAGCGATCGGTGTTTTGGTGGCGTTAGCTCTTGTAAGGGAATTAGGCCCTGTAGTGACCGCATTGTTGTTCGCGGGTAGAGCAGGAACAGCAATTACAGCTGAAATAGGACTGATGAAAACAACCGAACAACTATCAGCGATGGAAATGATGGCTGTAAGTCCTATTGCAAGAATAGTGGCACCAAGGTTTTGGGCAGGGATGATTAGTATGCCAATTTTAGCAACTGTATTTTCAATGGTTGGTATTTTAGGAGGATATTTTATAGCAGTTTTAGTTATTGGGGTCGATGATGGCGCATTCTGGTCACAAATGCAGGCAAATGTTGATTTTCATAATGATATTGTTGATGGTGCGATAAAGAGCGTTGTTTTTGGGTTTACTTGTACATTAATTGCCTTATACCAGGGACTAGTGGCCCCACCTACAGCTGAAGGCGTGAGTCGGGCAACTACAAAAACAGTAGTAATTTCATCACTAAGTGTATTAGGTCTAGATTTTGTATTAACATCATTCATGTTTGTTTAAAACTATGGGAAAATATTAGATATGGAAAGAGTTAAATTAGATATTTGGGTTGGTATTTTCGTTGCATTAGGAATAATTGCAATGTTTTATTTAGCAACGCGTGTTGGAAATTTAACTTCCAACGATGTAAATGAAACATATGAAGTAAAAGCATACTTTGAGAATATAGGTGGCTTGAAACCAAGAGCAGCCGTAAAAGCTTCTGGTGTTGTTGTTGGTCGAATTGGTTCAATTAAGTTTGATTCGGAAGCTTTTCACGCGGTGGTTAAAATTAACATTGATGATCGATATTCCTTTCCTAAAGATACCTTTGCAAATATTTATACAGCAGGATTATTAGGGGAACAATATCTAGCTTTGGAAGCAGGTGGAGATGACGTTAATTTAAAAGCTGGGGACTTAATTCAACATACACAAGATGCAGTAGTTTTAGAAAAATTAATCAGCCAATTTTTATATAATAGCGCTGGAGATGATAAGGGTAAGGATTAGAAATGTTTTGTTTAAAAAAATGGTTTATTACATTGGGGTTGGTCTTTTTTTCAGGAGCCGTGCTAGCTCAATTAAGCCCTGATGAAGTGGTAAAAAAAACAGCTGATGATGTTATTAGCTCAATAAAAGCTGATAAAGACATTCAAGCTGGGAATAAAGAGAAAATATATGAATTAGTTGAATCTAAGATTCTTCCAAGTTTTGATTTCAATAAGATCTGTCGTCTTGTAATGGGGAAAAATTGGAGAAAAATGTCAACTGAACAAAAAGAAGAATTTAGCACAGGCTTTAAAATGCTTTTATTAAGAACTTATGCCATCGCGCTTTCAAAATATACAGATCAGAAGATAAATGTTTTTCCAATAAAAAAACAAAAAGGAAGCATAGTGACAGTAAAAACAGAAATAACACAAGCAAGTTCTCAGCCCATTAATGTTGATTATGCATTATCAAATAGTACAGGGAGCTGGTTGGTGATAGACCTTGTTATTGAGGGGGTTAGCATGGTAACCAACTACCGTAGCCAGTTTGGTAGCTCCGTCAGACAGAATGGTATAACTGGACTTTTAAAAGAATTAAAAGAAAAAAATAATGCCGCTTAATATAGAGTCTGAACCAAATTTATGGAAGTTATCAGGGCCCATAACATTTAATGAAATTACAAGTTTAATAGATAAAACAAAAAATTTTAATTGGGCGGATTCGGTTCAGATTGATTTTTCACAAGTTAAGCATGTAGATACATCAGCTTTAAGTTTGATCTTTGAGTGGAAAAGAGAAGCAAAAAGTCGTAGTTGTAATGTGACGATTAATACCCCACCTAAAAATTTACTGAAGCTCGCAAGACTTTATGGTGTGGAAGACTTTATTTAAAGATAAAAAATCTTTTTTACCCTCTTGAATTTTTTCTCTAGTAATGTGCCTGTTAAATAATGAAAAAAGCAATTGTTTTTAAAAATGTAAGAAAAAATTTTAAACAGTTAAAGGCTGTTGATGGTATTTCTATGTCAATTGAGCAAGGAGAGTTCTTTGGCTTACTAGGACCAAATGGTGCGGGAAAATCAACATTGATTAATATGATGGCGGGATTAGTAAGGCCGTCTCACGGTAGCATTTCTGTGATGGGATTTGACGTAAATAAAGATTATCAAAAAGCTCGCCATTCGGTAGGTATTGTTCCTCAGGAATTAGTATTTGACCCCTTTTTTAATGTTAGAGAGATGTTGAGATTTCAGGCAGGCTATTTTGGAAAAGATAAATCAAATGATAGATGGGTGGATGAGATTATTGAAAGACTAGATCTTGCCGATAAAGCATCAACTAACATGAGAATGCTTTCTGGCGGAATGAAAAGAAGAGCTTTAATTGCGCAAGCGTTAGTTCATCGCCCACCTGTAATTGTTTTAGATGAGCCTACGGCTGGAGTTGATGTAGAACTCAGACAAAGATTATGGGGCTTCATAAAGGATTTAAATAAAGAGGGACATACTATTGTTTTAACAACTCACTATCTTGAGGAAGCTGAAACCCTTTGTAATCGTGTTGCTATGATGAAAAGTGGAAAAATAGTCGCTCTAAACTCAACAAAAAATTTATTAAAAGAATTTTCTTCAAAAAACTTAAAAGTTAGACTACAAAAAAATAAAATACAAAAAATAGCCACCCTTATGAAAGGTGATTCTCTTGAGCTAGAGGATGATTGGTGTACCTTTAAACTAAAAAAAATTTCTGATGCATCAAGAATTATTGAAAAATTAAATGTATTAAAAATACAGATATTAGATATGGAGTTAATTGAGTCTGACTTAGAGAATATTTTTTTAAAACTGACGAGTAAAGATTAATTTAAAATGAATACTACGCGAGATCAATTAATAGGCACATGGACACTGCTTAAAAAGGAGTTATTAAGGTTTTGGAGGGTTGCATTTCAAACAGTAGCGGCACCTGTAATTTCAGGGATTCTATATTTACTAATTTTTTCTCAAGTTTTAGGGGATCGCCTAGAGGTTTATGAGGGGGTGAATTATTTAGTATTTTTGATTCCAGGTTTGATTATGATGTCACTTCTACAAAATTCCTTTTCTAATAGCTCTTCCAGTCTAATTCAGGCAAAAGTTATGGGAAACATCATTTTTTTATTATTAACCCCCTTAAGTTATCTACAACTTTTTTTTGCATTTCTGATAGCAGCAATTATTCGTGGAATGTTCGTAGGTATTTGTATTTATCTTATAGCAATTTATTACGTTGATTTGCCCGTGAAGTATCCATGGTTTATATTTATGTTTGCTTTCTGTGGTGGAGGGTTGATGGGTGCCTTTGGTATGATTGCAGGTATATGGGCCCATAGGTTTGATCAGATGGCTGTTTTTGGAAATTTTGTCATAATGCCACTCTCAATGTTATCTGGAGTATTTTATTCTATTCATTCATTGCCAGAGGTTTGGCAAAATATTTCGCATTTTAATCCATTTTTTTACATGATAGATGGTTTTAGGTATGGATTTTTTGGTCAGTCTGACACATCCCCTTATTTGAGTTTATTAATTGTGGTGTCATTTTTTATTATTTTGTCATTTATCACTATCAGAATGTTAAAATCTGGGTACAAATTAAGGAATTGAATGTTACAAGCCATTGAAATACAAAAAATTATAGAAGCCCAATTAAAATGTCATTTTATAAAAGTAAGTGGGGATGATGGAACACATTTTGATGCAGTTATTGTTAGTGATGTGTTTAAGGGTCAAACGATGATTAAGCAACACCAACAAGTTTATTTAGCTCTTGGCAGTATGATGCAAAACGAAATTCATGCACTATCAATCAAAACTTATACTCCAGATGAGTGGAGCCAAATAAATAAATAAATAAATAAATATTTTAAAGGTTAAAATTTATGACAACAAATGCAAGAATAAAAAAATTAATTGACGATAACGAAGTTTTGCTTTTTATGAAAGGTAACCCAACTTTTCCACAATGTGGTTTTTCTAGTTTAGCCTGCCAGGCTCTAGGTGCATTAGACACTTCATTTGAAACCGTTGATGTTTTACAAGACCCTGAGATTAGGGAGGGGATTAAAGTTTTTTCAAATTGGCCAACGATTCCTCAGTTATATATTCGTGGTGAATTCATAGGGGGGGCTGACATCATTCGTGAGCTGTATGAATCTGGCGAACTAGCAAAAAAAATTTCTAAAGAATAGTTTTGGATAAACTCGTTATTGAAGGTGGATATCCTCTTGAGGGCGAGGTCTGCATTTCGGGCGCTAAAAATGCTGCACTTCCAATATTAATAGCATCATTATTGTCTGATGAACCCTTAAACTTACAAAATGTTCCGTATCTTCAAGATATTGAAACATGTATTGACTTGTTAAGTGCGCTTGGAGTGCAAGTAAAGCATAAGGAAGCTTCTTGTTTATTACAGGCCAACCATGTGACTAATTTTGATGCTCCATATGGGTTAGTAAAAACTATGCGTGCCTCGATTTTAGTTTTAGGCCCCTTACTTGCAAAATATGGTGAAGCGAGAGTTTCGTTGCCTGGTGGATGCGCTATAGGGTCGAGGCCTGTGGATATTCATATTAAGGGCTTGGAGTTAATGGGGGCTAAATTAATTATTGATAAGGGTTATATCAGCGCTACAACAGCACACCTTCCAAATAAAAAACTTCAAGGTTGTAGCATTTTCATGGATCAGGTTACGGTTGGAGGTACTGAAAACTTGATGATGGCAGCAGTTTTAGCAGAAGGAGAAACAATTTTAGAAAATGCCGCAAAGGAACCTGAGATCGTGGATCTAGGAAATTGCCTAATCAAGATGGGGGCAATTATTGATGGCTTAGGTACTGATAAAATTATAATTCAGGGTGTTTCATCACTGAAAGAAGCTAGTTATAAAATTATGTTCGACAGAATTGAAGCGGGTACATTTATGGTGGCAGCAGCAATGACGGGAGGTAAGGTTGTCTGTAAAAATATTAATCCTGAAGAAATGGAATCAATTACGCAAAAAATTAAAGAAAGCGGCGCTAAGGTAGAGGTAAGAGAAGATAGCATCTTAGTCTGCGGGAATAAAAAATTAGAAAGTGTTAAAATCATAACAGCGCCATATCCAGCTTTCCCAACAGATATGCAAGCACAGTTTATGGCATTAAACGTAGTGGCTGAGGGGGTAGGCGAAATTACAGAAACTATTTTTGAGAATAGGTTTATGCATGCGCAGGAGCTTATAAGGATGGGGGCAGAAATTGATATCAAACAAAATACTGCAATCACAAAAGGTGGTAATATTCTGACCGGTGCAAACGTGATGGCAACTGATTTGAGAGCTTCTGCATCACTTGTTCTTGCAGGTCTAGTTGCTAAAGGTAAAACAACAATTGAAAGAATTTATCACCTCGACAGAGGGTATGAAAAGTTAGAAGCCAAATTTAATATTTTAGGCGCAAAAATAAAGAGACTGAATTAAATGATTACTATTGCTTTATCAAAGGGAAGAATTTTTACAGAGACAATGCCAATGCTTAATAAGTTGGGGATCTTTTGTGAGGAGAATCCAGAAACATCAAGAAAATTAGTCTTTGAGACAAATAAAAAAAATCTTCAATTAATTATAGTAAGAGCTTCTGATGTTCCTACCTATGTTGAGTGGGGAGGCGCTGACATAGGAATTGCTGGAAAAGATGTAATGGATGAATTTCAAGGGAAAGGCCTATTTCAGCCATTAGACTTAGGAATAGGAAAGTGCCAGTTAATGGTTGCTGGCCGCAAAGAATTTGATTATGAAGCCTTTATTAAACAAAAAATAAGATTGCGAGTTGCTACTAAATATCCCCAGGCAGCGAGAAAATTCTTTTCTGAGAAGGGGGTGCATATTGATGTGATAAAGCTATATGGTTCAATGGAGTTGGCACCAATTGTTGGGATGTCAGATGTAATTGTGGATTTGGTCAGTTCTGGCAAAACACTTGAGGCTAATAATCTCATAGCCTATGAAAAAATTAGTGATGTGAGTTCAAGATTAATTATTAACCAAGCAGCATTAAAGATCAAAAGAAAACAGTTAAAACCATTAATTGAAAATTTTTCAGAAGTAGTTCTTTAAAATATTTTGGACATCAAAAGACAATACTCAACAGATAAAAATTTTTTTTGTGACCTAAAAAAAAATCTTGTCCATGATTCTGATGGCAATACTCAGATAGAGCAAACCACAAGAGCTATTGTAAATGAGATTAAGAAAAGAGGGGATCGGGCACTCATAGAATTCACCGCCAATCTTGATCAATTCACTGTGAGTTCAGTTGCTGAGATGGAAATAAGCAAAGCAAGATTGACTGAGGCTTTTGAAAATATTCCAAAAAAAACTAAAGAGGATTTAAAGCTAGCAGCAGAAAGAATTCGTGATTATCATCTGAGGCAGAAGAGCGAATCATGGAATTATGAGGATGGTGATGGGTCAAGTTTCGGGCAAAAAATAACACCTATAGATTCCGTAGGGTTATACGTTCCTGGCGGGAAAGCGGCATATCCTTCTTCAGTTTTGATGAACGCAATTCCTGCAAAAATTGCAGGAGTTAAAAATTTAATTATGGTTGTTCCTACACCGGGTGGAGAACAAAATGATTTAGTCCTCGCAGCTGCAAAGATAGCAGGTGTAGATAGAGTTTTTACAATTGGAGGGGCACAAGCTATCGCAGCATTAGCTTTTGGAACAGAGACAATTCCAAGTGTGGATAAAATTGTAGGTCCAGGAAATGCTTATGTGGCAGAGGCAAAAAGATTGGTATTTGGAATTGTAGGGATTGATATGATTGCCGGACCATCTGAGATTACAATTATTTGTGATGGTAAAACAAATCCAGACTGGATAGCGATGGATCTTTTTTCTCAAGCTGAGCATGATGAGTTATCTCAATCAATCCTTATTGCAACAGATGAAAAATTTATTGAAAGTGTGAACGAAAGCATTGACCGTTTAATTAAAGAAATGCCAAGAAAAACAATTATAAAATCATCCTTAGAAAAAAGAGGGCTATTTATTTTAGCAAAAGACCTAAGTGAGGCAGCTAAAATTTCAAATTTTATAGCGCCTGAGCACTTAGAGTTGTCTGTAGAAAATCCTAATGTAATATTGAATGAGATTTGTCATGCAGGTGCCATTTTTATGGGTAAAAATACATGTGAGGCGGTCGGAGATTATTGTGCGGGGCCAAATCATGTTCTTCCAACTTCCGGTACCGCCAGGTTTTCTTCACCATTAGGTGTCTATGATTTTCAAAAAAGATCAAGTTTGATTTATTTATCGGAGAAAGCAGCCGGTAGCCTTGGCGGCGTTGCATCTAATCTCGCTATGGGTGAGGGGCTTTATGCTCACGCTGAATCAGCAAAGTATCGTATTAATAAGAAAAAATGAGCAAGTACTGGGGAAATATAGTTGAAAAATTAATGCCTTATACTCCAGGAGAGCAACCTAAAGATCTAGATTTACTGAAACTCAATACAAATGAAAATCCTTTTGGACCAAGCCCAAGGGTTTTAAACGAAATTAAGAAAAACTGTAAAGACCACTTAAGGTTATACCCAGACCCTGAAAGCCTAGAGTTAAAAAAATCATTAGCTGAACATCATAATTTATCTAGGGAGTCAGTTTTTGTCAGTAATGGCTCTGATGAGTCTCTAGCATTTATTTTTCAAGCCCTTTTAAAAAAAGATAAACCAATTTTATTTCCTGATATTACATATAGTTTTTATCCTGTTTATTGTCAATTATATGAGATAAAATACGAGCAAATACCTCTTGACCAAAACTTTAATATCAACCTTGATGATTACCTTGTTGAGAATGGCGGCATTATATTTCCCAATCCAAACGCACCCACAGGTATTCCAAAATCATTAAAAGATGTTGAAGGTCTGTTAATAAATAATAATCATAGTGTGATAGTTGTTGATGAGGCTTATGTTGACTTCGGAACAAGTTCAGCTATTAAATTGATAAATAAATATGAGAATTTAATTGTGACACAATCTTTCTCAAAAGGCCGTTCACTTGCCGGGATGAGACTTGGCTGTGCTTTTGCAAACCCAAATCTTATTGAAGCATTAAACCGAATAAAAAATAGTTTTAATTCTTATCCAATTGACAGGCTTGCACAAACCTCTGCTATTGCCTCAATAGCTGACGGAGTTTATTTTGAAGAAAACTGTAACAAGGTTATAGAGGCAAGATTGTATTTACAAGAACAGCTGAAAATAATGGAGTTTGATATCCTACCTTCTGGCGCAAATTTTATTTTTACTAAGCACAAAAATGTGAGTGGAAAAAATCTATTTAATGAATTAAGGAAAAATAAAATTTTAGTTAGACACTTCAATTCTCCGGAGAGAATATCTAATTATCTGAGAATTACTATAGGAACAATGAATCAAATGCATAAATTAGTCTCAGTCATAAAAGAAATAGTAAAATAAATTTTTTTTAAAAAAAAGGTAGCTAACATGTCAAAAATATTTAGTTTTTTAAAGAATGACTTTACCAAGCTCTACATGAAAAATGTGTTAGAGCATAAAGCAGTGAATAAGGTGATTGCCTTTTGCGATGATAATAATTTAAATATAATTTATACAGGAATGTTTTCCGAGGTAAATAATGGAAAAGGGATTGCTGATGATCTTGAGCTATATCTAGTAAGCTATCTAACAGAAAAACATAATGTAAAAGGGTTTGCAAGGGCATCTGCATACGTTCTTGAAGACCAGACTACTTTTATTGGCTTTGACATTAAAACTGTAGATAATGAAATTTGGTCACAACAAAATATTTTCTCAGTAGATGAGGAAGGTAAAGTAACAGGAGTTGAGGGTAGTTATAAGGAAAGTAGCGATAAGAGTGTAATATGCCCGTTAGTTACCAGCTACTTTGAAAAGATTAATCTTCCTGAAGACACGCAACAGTATCTTGATAATCTTTATCAGCAAATAAAACCAAATTTGCAAATAATTAAAATGAATTAAAATTTAAAGTCTTATTATATTTAAGACGGAATTTAAAAAGTAAAAAAATTATTAGAAATAAAAAACTGCAAAGTTTACAATAAATTTTTTTCATGGTGGAGGTAATTGGGAAAAGTGTGGGGTGAAGTTAAGTGTAGCTCATGGCATTGCCGAAGAGAAAAATAATCAAACTCATGCTAAAATTCAATCTATGACAAGATCAGCAAAAGTATCCAGAAAAACGAAAGAAACAGATATAGAAGTTACCATTAATATTGATGGTTCTGGAAAATCTAGTTTAGATTCAGGCATTGGTTTCCTCGATCATATGCTTGAACAAATATCTCGGCATGGTTTATTTGATATTGATATTAAGGCAAAAGGTGATTTACATATTGATGCACATCATACTGTTGAAGATATCGGGATTACGTTAGGCCAGGCCTTTGATAAGGCAATTGGAGATAAGTTAGGAATACGAAGATATGGTCATGCATATGTGCCTCTTGATGAAGCACTTTCAAGAGTGGTTTTGGATGTATCAGGTAGGCCTGGCTTAGAATTGAATGTAGAATTTACTCGAGCAAGAATCGGAGATTTTGATGTTGATCTTATTCATGAGTTTTTTCAAGGCTTCATAAATCACGCAAACGTAACGCTTCATATTGATAATTTAAGAGGAGACAATGCGCATCATCAGTCTGAAACAATTTTCAAGGCTTTTGGAAGGGCGCTTAGGTTTGCTGTTGAAATTGATGAAAAAATCAAAGGTAAAATGCCTTCAACTAAGGGCTCTCTTTAAACTCGTTTAATAAATTTTATTTATGATTGCAATTATCGATTATGGAATCGGCAACTTAAAATCAGTTCATAATGCTGTCAGATATATTGCACCAAAAATACCATCCGAAGTTAGTAGTGATCCAGATTTTATTAAGAAAGCAGATAAAGTAATTTTCCCTGGACAAGGAGCTATGCCAGACTGTATTAAAGAGCTAGATAAAAGAGGGCTAAGAGATATTGTTATTGAGTCAGCTAAAAAAAAACCTTTTTTAGGAATCTGTTTAGGGCTACAACTTCTTTTTGAGAAAAGTGAAGAAGGTAATGTCGATGGATTTGGCATTTTTGAAGGAAAGATAAAAAAATTTCAACCACAAAAGCAAGAGAGAATAAAAATTCCTCACATGGGTTGGAACAAAGTCCAGCAATCTAAAAATCACCCTTTGTGGAAGAACATAAGTTCAGGCAGTTCATTTTATTTTGTACATAGTTTTTATGCAGCAGATGTAAAAAAGGAATATGTGACTGGTACAACAGATCATGGCGGGGAATTTACCTGTGCAATTGCCAAAGATAATATTTTTGCAGCACAGTTTCATCCTGAAAAGAGTTCAGAATTAGGCTTACAGTTGTTAGATAATTTTATTTCGTGGAAGGTTTAAGCAATGTTAATAATTCCAGCTATTGACCTCAAGGATGGAAAGTGTGTCCAACTTCAACAGGGCTTGATGGATAAATCAACTATCTTTTCTGAGCATCCTTCAGAGATGGCGAGAAAATGGATTGATCAAGGAGCAAAAAGACTTCATCTCGTTGACTTAAATGGAGCTTTTTCTGGGAAGCCAGTCAATGATACCGCTATAAAATCAATTGTTTCTGAAGTTGGAAACGAAATTCCAATTCAATTAGGCGGGGGCATAAGAAACCTTGATACGGTTGAAAGTTTCTTAAATAGCGGTGTAGATTCAGTCATTATTGGTACCGCAGCAGTAACTAATCCAGGGTTTTTACATGAGGCTTGTTTTTCATTTCCTGGTCAAATAATTGTTGGGCTTGATGCAAAAGATGGCGATGTCGCTATAAATGGGTGGGGAAAAATGACGGGACATAATGTAATTGAATTAGCACAAAAATTTGAAGACTACGGTGTTGAATCAATTATATATACAGATATTGGGAGAGATGGCATGTTAACTGGAGTTAATGTAGATGCCACCGTAAAGCTATGCGAATCTTTAAAAATACCTGTTGTTGCAAGCGGTGGAGTTTCTAATTTAGATGATATAAAAGCGCTTTGTGAAGTTTCAAATATTGGCATTCGTGGTGTAATAACAGGAACAGCTATATATAAGGGAACGCTTAATTTTAAAGAAGCTAATGAATTAGCAGAGCGGTTAACTGGATAGTTATGAGCGTCGCTAAAAGAATCATTCCATGCTTAGATGTTAACGATGGCCGTGTAGTTAAGGGAATTAATTTTATTGAATTAAAAGATGCAGGGGACCCGGTTGAGATAGCAAGGTCCTATAATGAGCAAGGTGCTGATGAATTAACTTTCCTTGATATCACTGCAAGCTCAGATGATAGAGGCTTGCTATTTGATATTATCGAAAAAGTTGCAAATCAAATTTTTATTCCTTTGACTGTTGGTGGTGGGGTTAGAAATTGTGATGATATTAGAAATTTATTAAATTCAGGCGCAGATAAGGTTGGCATAAATACATCTGCAATTTTAAATCCTAATTTTGTATCGGAATCTTCAAGTAGGTTCGGATCACAAGCCATAGTGGTTGCAATTGACGCAAAAAAAGTCGATGATCATTATGAGGTTTTTACGCATGGCGGAAGAAATGCGACCGGTATCGATGCAATTAAGTGGGCTAAAAAAATGGCTGATTTTGGAGCAGGTGAATTATTAATTACAAGCATGGATCGAGATGGAACAAAAACAGGTTTTGATAACAAGTTAATGAGATCTATTTCTAACACTGTTGATATCCCTATAATTGCATCTGGTGGAGTAGGCACACTCAAACATCTGGTCGATGGGGTTAAAGAGGGGTTGGCAGATGCTGTGTTAGCCGCCAGTATTTTTCATTATGGCGAATATTCAATTCTAGAAGCAAAAAAATACATGCATCAGCATGGCATTGAGATGAGGTTATGAAAAATTGGATTGATAGCATTAAGTGGACAGAAGATGGCTTGGTGCCAGTGGTTGTTCAAGATCACATCTCAAATAAAGTGATCATGTTTGCCTGGATGAACCGATCTTCTTTAGAGGCGTCTGTTGAACAAAGAAAAGCAATATATTGGTCTCGTTCAAGGAAAAAAGTTTGGATAAAAGGAGAGTCATCGGGATATTATCAATATATACAAGATATTATTCTTGATTGTGATTCAGATGTTTTACTTATTAAGGTGAAGCAAGAAGGAGGTATAAGTTGTCATACCGGCAGGGAAAGTTGTTTTTACAATCGTATTAATTTGGAGAATAATGAGATTGAGGAATATGAGAAGGTATTAAGAGATCCAAATGAAATCTACAAGGATGAAAAATGAAAGATGAATTCTTAGAACATCTTTTGACTATTATCAAATCAAAGAAAAATGAAAACCCTAAAGCCTCATATACAGCAATGCTTCAACAAAAGGACTTAATTGAAATTTTAAAAAAAATTGAAGAAG
>JABHXS010000040.1 GCA_018657165.1 Nitrosomonadales bacterium | reverse complement strand
TATTGACTTATTGAGTGTGATAAAAGTTAACAAAGAAAATAATTTTATTATAAAAGGTGATATAGCCGAGAATCTATCCATTGATGAATATCGTGATAAATTTAATTCGGTGATGAGTTATTTGGAAGAAGGTGATTGTTATCAAATCAATTTATCAAAGCAATACAAAGCATTAGTGGATGGTGATAGCTGGCAATTTTATAAGACCTTCAGAAATTTAAACAAATCAAGATATATGGCTTATTTAGATTTTAAAGATTTTGAAATATTATCAGGTTCACCAGAAAGATTTATTCAAGTTAGCAATGATGTTGTTATTACTAGACCTATAAAAGGAACAAAAGGAAGGAATAAAGACCCAGGTCGGGATAGAAAAAATGCTCTTGCACTTAAAGAATCTCTTAAAGACCAGTCAGAAAATTTAATGATAGTTGACCTTTTAAGGAATGACTTAAGCAAAAATTGCGATATTGGTTCTATTAAAGTGAGTGAGTTGTTTGAATTAGAGTCCTATCCTAATGTCCATCATTTAGTTAGCACTATCTCTGGTAATTTAAGGAGCAATTCAAACATGGTTAAACTTTTTTCAGACTCTTTCCCAGGAGGCTCTATAACTGGAGCTCCAAAAATACGAGCCATGGAGATTATAAATGAACTTGAGGATCACGATAGGGAGCTTTATTGTGGCTCCGTAGCCTATTTCAGCTTTAATCGCTCTATGGACAGCAATATAGCAATAAGAAGCTTATTCAGGAAGGGGGATGAATTATTTTTTTACTCTGGAGGGGCATTAACAATAGCATCAAATGCAAATGATGAATATCAGGAAATTGAGGATAAGGCTAAAATAATTAAAAAAACTATTAACTTTTTCAAGGAATCATAAATTATAGATAAGGATATCGATCTTGCTCGTAGAATTGAGAGATTGATTTTATCTCTGAATTAATTTTTTAAATGTCCCGTAATTTAAAAGTATGGTGGGCAATATTAGTAGGTTAAGTATGGTTGATGTAAACAAGCCCCCAATAATGATCATAGCCATTGGCCCTTCAATCTCCTTGCCTGGTTGATCAGAACCAAAAGCAATTGGTGTTAACGCTAAACCCGCAACAAGGGCTGTCATTAAAATAGAGGGCAATCTCTCCTTAGCACCACGAATTGATGTTTTAGCATTCCAGATACAATTTTCTTCATTTATCAAGTATTGGTAATGAGATATCAGCATAATAGTGTTCCTCAAGGTTATACCAAACAAAGTGACAAAACCAACGAGAGAGCCAATAGAAATCCAACCACCGGTAAAGGTTGCGGCCAATACACCGCCAATTAATGCAAAAGGGAGATTGAGAACTGTTAAGCATAGATTGGTAAAAGACCCAAATGCGATGTAAAGTAAAAGTAGAACAACCCCACCAGCCAAAAGGGATTGAGTGATGAGCTCATTTCTTGCCTGCATGTTTTCTTGAGCTGCACCAGTTATCTCATAATAATTACCCGGATTAAGTTTTATATCTTTTAATTTCTCTTTGAGGTTTTTGGTGAATATATTTATATCAACATTACCTATATTGGCAGTGACGGTTTGAACCCTCTTGCCATTTTGATGCAGAATCTTAGATCTTCCATTTTTTTGGGCAATATCGGCAATTTCAGATAACTGGATTATTTGATTTTGAGCATTTTTGATAGGCAATTTTTTTATATCAAGAATATTATCTCTGGATGATTTGTTTAGCGTTACAGCAACCGTTGTAGGGATGATGCCATTATAAATTTTTGTAACAGGGTAGTTGTCATATGCAGCCCTGATAAATTTTAAAACATCTGCTTTATTAATCCCGAGAGAGCTCATTTTCTCCGACCTAAGCTTTATAAAGACCTCTGGTGAACCTGGGGGAGACTGAAGTGTAATATCCTTAATTCCATCAATACTGTTTAAAGTCGCGCTAATTAACGCAGCATCTTGATCAATTAAATCAAGATTCTCCCCATAAAGGTTTATTACCACAGACGCATTATATCCAGAAATAGTTTCTTCTATTCTTTCTGTTAGAAAGGTATTGATTGCAAAGTTAACTCCAACGAAACCTTCTTCAAATTCTTGATCTTTATCTCCGTGGAGTATTAACTTCATCTGCTCTAATATTTGATCTTGCTCAGGACCACCCAACCCCTTGTCTAATTCAATTTCAAATTCACTATAATGTGTACCGAATGTATCGGCACCTAATGGCGATCTACCAACCCATTGCGCAATCGATTTTATCCCTTCAATTTTTTCTAATTTTTTTGTCACAAGATTGCCAACCCTAATTGACTCTTGTTCAGATGTTCCAGGAAATGAGGTCATATGCATTATAAAATGACCTTCGTGTAGTGGCGGAATGAATTGTGTTTTAAGGAATGGTAAAAACGACAACCCAATGGCAATAATAAAAAGAGATGAAAAAATAATTAATTTGGATTGTTTTTCTATGTGCAACAAAATAATCTCATATTTCTTTTTTAAGAAACTAACAACAGGTGAATCCTCAACCTTGATGTCTGAATAACCAATCATCAAATAACATAGGGCGGGCGTGATTGTTAGAGCAACAAAAAGGGATGCGGTGATTGATGAAATATATGCGATCGCTAGTGGACCAAAGAGCTTTCCTGCGACACCTGAGAGCGATAGCAGCGGTAGAAAAACTAGCACAATAATAACTGTTGCAAACACGACTGATTTTCGTACTTCCATTGAGGAGTTAAAAACAACCTGATAGAGAGGGAGGGGTTGTTTTTTTTGTTTATTTTGTCGCATTCTTCTAAATATATTTTCAACATCAATAATTGCATCATCAACCACTTCACCAAGCGCAATTGCTAAGCCACTTATAACCATCACATTAAGACCAAAATTAAAATAGCTCATGACTGATATTGCAGATAGAAGGGATAGCGGTATTGCAACAGCAGAGATAAAGGCTGTTTTAAAATTAAAAAGGAAAAGATAAAGAATAGAAATTACAAAAAAAGCCCCGATAATAATATCAATCCTTAGACCCTTTATAGACGCATCAATAAAATTTGAAGGCTTAAATAGGTCGGGAATAATTTCAATATTTTGATTTTTTAATAAAGGCTCAATTAACTTTAAAGCACTTTCTAATTGTTGGGTTAATTTATACGTATCAGCATTTAATTGACCCTGTACAGAAAGGTAGACTCCAGGCTTACCATTAATTGATGCTGCGCTGATTGATGGCTCAAAACTTTCCTTAACGTTTGCAACATCCCTTATTTTAATGACATTATTATTAATGCTTTTAATAGGCGCAATTTCAATTTCATTGATTGTCTTTGACTGCCCATCAGTATTAATTATTATTCTTTGATTGGCATTTTCGATATAGCCACCACCCATAACGAGAGTTGAGTTCTTGACTGCCTGAAGAATGTCACCAATAGAAATACTGTACTGGTAAAGTTTTTGAGGGATAATTTCGATGTGTAATTGCCTTACTTTTCCACCAAACCTATTCACATCTGCAACACCCGAAACTGAGATTAATTGAGGAATTATAAGTGTCTCGGCAACCGTACGTAACTCTGACAAAGTTTTACTCTCTGAGTAAATACCGATTCCAAGGACGCT
>JABHXS010000032.1 GCA_018657165.1 Nitrosomonadales bacterium | reverse complement strand
TAATATTACAGAACCAAAAGCTTGGGACATTCCTTTTTTATCTGAAAAACTTAAAAAAAGGAGATTCAATATTACTGATGACGAAATTAAACAATATTTTCCAGTTAACAATGTTTTAAATGGGCTTTTTAACATATGCAAAAAAATTTATGGCCTAACTATTTATGAAAAAAAAGCTTCAACATGGCATAAAGATGTTAAGTTTTTTGAAATATATGACAAAAAAAAGGAGCTGGTGGGTAAATTTTATTTAGATTTATATGCAAGAGAACATAAACGAGGTGGCGCTTGGATGGATGAAGCAATATCAAAATATAAATTTGAAAATGAAAAAGATAACCCAGTTGCATTCCTCACTTGTAATTTTATGCCGCCAACAAATAGCGATGCATATCTAACGCATGATGAAGTTATCACTTTGTTTCATGAATTTGGTCATGGACTTCATCATCTCCTTACAGAAGTAACAGAATATTCTATTTCTGGAATTAAGGGGGTTGAGTGGGATGCCGTTGAACTTCCAAGCCAGTTTATGGAAAATTATTGCTGGGAATGGTCAGTTATTAAAGATATGTCATATAAGAATAAAACCAAAACCTATATGCCCAAAAATCTTTTTACTAAACTTTTAGAGTCAAAAAATTTTCAATCAGGGATGCAAACATTAAGGCAGGTTGAGTTTGCATTATTTGACATTAAACTTCATAGTGAATATAACCCCAAAAATAAAAATTTTATGAAAATTCTTGAGGGTGTTAGAGCTAAAGTTTCTATAATAGATGCTCCCAGGTGGAATAAATTTCCTCACAGCTTTAGTCATATTTTTTCAGGAGGTTATTCAGCAGCTTATTACAGTTATAAATGGGCTGAAGTTTTATCAGCAGATGCTTACAGCTTATTTGAGGAAATTGGAATCCTATCTAAAACTGCTGGCAGTAAATTTAGAAAAGAAATTCTCTCAAAAGGAGGATCTCGATCTGCTATGGAATCCTTTATAGCCTTTAGAGGAAGAAAGCCAAATATTCAAGCTCTACTGGCACATCATGGACTCATGAATCAATGAAGATAGCATCATGGAATGTCAACTCCCTAAAAGTAAGACTTCCTCAAGTTTTAGATTGGATTAATATAAACCAACCCGATGTAATTTGTTTGCAAGAAACAAAACAAAACAACGATAGCTTCCCTCATGATGTCTTCGACAAGAATGGACTATTCTCATACCATAATGGCCAAAATACCTATAATGGTGTTGCTCTAATAAGTAAAAAAAAGCTAACAGATGTTCAATTAGGGATGCCTAATTTTAATGACGAACAAAAAAGACTGATATCTGGAACATTTACTCATGATTCAGGTTGTAAGCATAGGGTTATATCTGCTTATGTGCCCAATGGCCAATCGTTAGACTCCGAAAAATTTGAATATAAAATTAAATGGCTTGAATCTTTGTTACTTTGGCTACAAAATAAAAATGATGGAATTAATAATATTCTTACCGGAGATTTTAATATTGCCCCTACAGAATTAGATTGTTACGAATCGAAATCATGGGGCGGGAAAATTTTAACATCCCCCCAAGAACGCGAATATTTTAATAAAATACTTAATCTAGGATTTATTGACTCATTTAGAGAAATAAATTGTGATTCTGTCAAATTCTCATGGTGGGACTACAGAATACCATTTAAAAGAAATTTAGGAATGCGTATAGATCATATTCTCCTACCAGAAAAATTATTACCTTTCTTGGCAAAAGCTTACATTGATAACACTACTCGCGCTCTTGAAAGACCATCAGATCATGCTCCAGTTATCGCAGAATTAAACTTTAATTCCTAATTGCTTTAACTTTCTATAAAGGTGCGTTCTTTCTATTCCACTTTTATTTGATAAATTAGTAATAGATTTATTTTTCTCAAGATGATATTTTAAATACATAGTTTCAAATGAATCTCTAGCTTCTTTAAGAGGCTTTTTATATAGAACATCTATATTAATATCAGTTTTGTAGTTTTTTTCTACAGAAACATTATGCTGATCAAAAAAACTTTCGACATCATGCCTATTAATAAGCTCTCCCGCTGAGCTCTTTATTGATGATGTAATAACCTTATCAAGCTGATCTATTCTTTGTATATCAGGATGATTTCTTAAAGCGTTCAAAGCAGCACTATCTAAAACCTTAAATGGAAGATTAGAGTTTTTACTTAAATGATATGCAAGTAATGCATTGGCTAAATCAGGAATTATATCTCTGTCATTTGAGAAATCTGGAGCTTCATAAAAACTTATATTATTTTCATTTTTAAAAAATTTACCAAAACTAGCTCTTTCTTTTTCTAAAAAAAGAATCTTTATTTTTTTAGAATTTATTTCATTAAACAATTCTTCGTATTCATTATTTTTTTCTAAACTACCAAGACAATTATCAATTAATAAAAACTTTAAGCCTGATGTCTGGATTAAATTTAATAGATTATTATTTATATCACTCGCTTTTTTAACCAAATAATAATTAGTATTGAAT
>JABHXS010000143.1 GCA_018657165.1 Nitrosomonadales bacterium | reverse complement strand
GAATATTACGCACCTAAAAACTTTAACTTTTGGTATTTTTTTGGGGCAATTGCTCTATTTGTATTTGCGATGCAAATTCTTACAGGCATATTTTTAACTATGTATTACAAACCTGATGCAGCACAAGCATTTGCATCAGTAGAATTTATCATGAGGGACGTATCATTTGGTTGGTTGATTAGATATATGCACTCAACAGGGGCCTCTCTCTTCTTTGTCGTGATTTATTTACATATGTTTAAGGGTCTTATGTATGGGTCATACAAAAAACCCAGGGAGCTTTTATGGCTTTTCGGAGTAGCAATATTTTTATTATTAATGGCAGAAGCATTTTTTGGATATCTTCTTCCGTGGGGTCAAATGTCATATTGGGGAGCACAGGTAATTGTTAACTTATTTGCTACCATTCCTTTTATTGGGCCAGACCTAGCTGAGTGGGTGAGGGGGGATTATTTAGTCTCAGATGCCACGCTTAATCGTTTTTTTGCCTTTCACGTAATCGCTCTTCCACTAGCCCTCGCCGGTTTGATAATATGTCATTTAGTCGCTTTGCATGAAGTAGGTTCGAATAATCCAGATGGAATTGAAATAAAAGATACCAAAGATAAGAAAACTGGAATTCCATTGGATGGAATTCCCTTTCATCCTTACTATACTGTTAAAGACTTAATAGGCCTTACCGTGTTTTTAATTGTATTTTCATCAATCATATTTTTTGCTCCAGAAATGGGTGGTTATTTTTTAGAAACAAATAATTTCGTCCCTGCTGATCCTCTGGTAACACCTTCTCACATTGCACCAGTTTGGTATTTCACCCCTTTTTACTCAATTTTAAGAGCAGTCCCCCCCATTCTTGGAAGTCAATTTCCTGGGGTTGCTGCAATGGGATTGTCTGTTTTAATTTTCTTTTTTATTCCTTGGCTTGATAAGAGCAAAGTGAAGTCAATTAGATATAAAGGTAAACTTTACAAAAAGTGGTTAGCTGCTTTTGTTGTGAGTTTTATTTTTTTAGGGTATTTGGGTACATCTCCTTCTAACATCTGGGGACAATTTAGCAATGCAATCCCTTTATTGGGCGGCGTAGACATTGCGACATTTTTTGCTCGTATATTTACTTTAATTTATTTTGCATTTTTTATTTTAATGCCTTTTTACAGTAAAAAAGATGTTACAAAAAAAGTTCCTGAAAGGGTGACAATGAAATGAAGTTATTAGTGTCCATTTTTTTGATTTTTTCGAATACTGTTTTTTCATCTGAAAATGTCGAGCTTTCAAAAGCGCCTATAGATTTAACTGATAACCAGTCACTTCAAAGAGGAGCTAAAACTTTTATAAACTATTGTTTGAATTGTCATAGTGCAAATTTTATGCGATACAGCAATCTCCAAGATATTGGTTTATCTTCTGAAACAATCAAGAATGATTTGCTATTTACAGGGGATAAAATTGGAGACACAATGGCGGTCAATATGTCTGTTAAGGATTCTAAAGGGTGGTTTGGTGTTTCGCCTCCAGACTTATCAGTAGTTGCTAGGTCAAGGGGGGCTGATTGGATTTATAGTTATATGCGAGGTTTTTATCGTGACCCAACAAGAGATATGGGATGGAATAATGTCGTACTTGCGAATTCAGCGATGCCTCATATTCTTTGGGAGCTACAAGGTGAGCAGGTCTTGAATCCGAAAACGAATAAGTTAGAAAAATTTACCTCTGGAAAATTAAATACAAAAGAGTATGATTCGTTGGTTGCAGATTTGACAAATTATTTGGTTTACATGTCAGAGCCTGATCAACTGAAAAGAAAAAAATTGGGATACTATGTAATTGGATTTTTAATTTTCCTTCTTTTGCTAGTCATCAACCTTAAAAAAGAATATTGGAGAGATATAAAATAATACAATGATGAAACTATATTCAAATTCAACAGATCCTTTTAGTCACCGATGCAGAATAGTCCTTTTCGAAAAAGGAATGGATTTTGAGGTGATAGATGTAGATCTGTCAAATCAGTCAGAGGACTTATCAATACTAAGCCCTTATTCAAACGCTCCTGTTTTAGTTGAGCGAGACTTAGTACTAACGGATGCAAACATTATTAATGAATATATTGATGAGAGATTCCCTCATCCTCAGCTTATGCCACCTGATCCAGTTATGCGTGCTAGAGCAAGGCTATTTTTAAAAGATTTTGAAAGCGAACTATTTGTTCATATGCATGATATGGACTCATCTGATCAATCAAAAAAAACAGCCGCAAGGAAAATCATTACTGAAACTTTAATTAAGTTGACACCTATATTGAGTAAGCAACCTTATTTGCTTCACGATGAATATTCTATGCTAGATGTTGCAATTGCCCCTTTATTGTGGCGCCTTGATCATTATGAAATTAAACTACCAAATCAGAGTGCGCCAATCTTAAAATATGCAGACAAGTTATTTAAAAGACCTTTATTTGAAGAGGCGATGTCCCCCACAGAAAAGGCAATGAGGTAGCTTAATTATTTGGATAAGAAGCCATATTTGATAAGGGCTATTTATGATTGGTGTATTGATAATGTAAATACACCTTATGTAATGGGTCGGGTTGATAATAAAACATTAATTCCTGCGGCTTTATCAAACTCAAAAGAATTAGTCTTTAATTTGTCTCCAGAATCGATTCAAAATTTATATATTGATGACAAGGGAATTTCTTTCAAAGGAAGGTTCAGTGGTAATTCTTTTAATATATTTTTACCATTAACTTCTATTGTAGGTGTTTACGCTAAAGAAAGCGGGGATGGGATTTTTTTTAGTGAAAATGAAAAGATGCCTTCTGGTGATAGTGGTTTAAATCAAAGCAAAACAAAATCAGAAAAACCGAAACCTCATTTAACTATAGTAAAATAAAAAAATTTAGTAGTTTGATTCTAAAATTCTTGATATAGTTACACTTTTTTCGCCCGGTTAGCTCAGTTGGTAGAGCACTTGACTTGTAATCATGTTGTCGCCAGTTCGATTCCGGCACCGGGCACCAATTAAACTTGAAGGCTTAAATTATTTTTTTTAGAAATTGATGTGATTGTTTTTATTGACAAATTTCTAAAAAGAACGGATAATTTCGGGTTCGGTTTTGGAGGGATGGCCGAGTGGTTAAAGGCGACGGACTGTAAATCCGTTCTCTCAGAGTACGTAGGTTCGAATCCTACTCCCTCCACCACAGCTTATGCTGTGTTTGGAGTAGTTAGAGAGGTGTGCGGGTGTAGCTCAGTTGGTAGAGCATTAGTTTTCCAAACTAAATGTCGCGAGTTCGAACCTCGTCGCCCGCTCCAGTATTAAAAGGGAATGTTTTGCCCATGTGGCTCAGTGGTAGAGCACTCCCTTG
>JABHXS010000034.1 GCA_018657165.1 Nitrosomonadales bacterium | reverse complement strand
TTGCAAAGTAAGTGATGTCCAAGATTTAATTGAGGTATACACAAGCCTTTCAAAACGATGTAATTACCCTCTCCACCTGGGGCTTACAGAGGCTGGCATTGGTTCTAAAGGAATTGTTTCATCTGCAGCATCAATGGGCTACCTTTTGCAGCATGGAATAGGCGATACGATTCGAGTTTCTCTAACACCAGAACCAAAAGAATCAAGAACAAAAGAGGTGATTGTTGCTCAAGAATTATTGCAAACCATGGGAATGCGTTCGTTTTCACCTCTAGTCATTTCATGCCCAGGTTGTGGCAGGACAACTTCGACTTATTTTCAGGAATTAGCTGGAGAAATACAGGGTTATTTAAGAAAGACCATGCCAGAATGGAAAAAGAAATATAATAATGTTGAAGGTATGACGGTGGCCGTTATGGGTTGCGTTGTCAACGGGCCTGGTGAGTCAAAAATGGCAAATATAGGCATCAGCCTGCCAGGAACTGGAGAAATTCCAGTTGCCCCTGTTTATGAAAATGGAAAAAAAACGGTAACATTAAAAGGGTTGTCAATAAGCGAAGACTTTAAAGGCATTATTGAGAATTATATTCAAAATAATTATGAGAAAAAATAAAGGTTTAAATGGCAAATAAAATTCAATCTATTAAAGGCTTCTATGATGTAGCACCAGATATACAAAAGATCTGGCGTTTTTTCGAATCAAGCTGTCTATCCATTTTCGATCAATATGGTTTTGAAGAAATTGGGCTTCCCATAATTGAAGCAACCGATTTATTTGAGGCAGGTGTTGGTACCCATACGGATATAGTGGAAAAAGAGATGTATAGCTGGGTAGATAAGTTAAATGATGACAAATTAACATTACGACCTGAAGGAACGGCAGGGTGTGTTCGGGCTGTAGTTCAAGGTAGTTTGACTTATAACGGACCGATTAAACTTTTTTATAGGGGGGCTATGTTTAGGCATGAAAATGTCCAAAAGGGAAGGCAAAGGCAATTTCATCAGTTAGGGGTTGAATCCTTTGGTTTAACTGACCCCTCAAGCGATGCAGAACAGATAATAATGCTAAACAGGCTTTGGAAAGCCCTTGGTTTAGAGAAAAAAATTCACTTAGAAATTAATTCAATAGGTGATGCAGCTGATAGAGAGAAGTATAGAGATGAATTAATTCATTATTTTGAAGAAAATATGGATGTGCTTGATGATGATGCAAAGCGAAGGCTACATAAAAATCCATTAAGAATTTTAGATAGCAAAAATCCTTTAATGCAGGATATGCTTGATAAGGCTCCAAAGTTAATCGATTCTATTAATGAAGAGGCTAAAAATCATTTTAATACACTGTGTCAGATCTTGAGCGACAATCAGGTGAATTTTAAATTAAATAAAAGATTGGTAAGGGGTTTAGATTACTATAACCGAACGGTTTTCGAATGGATTACTAGTGAGTTAGGCAGCCAAGGGACAGTTGCAGGTGGCGGAAGGTATGATTACCTCGTAGAGAGGCTTGGGGGTAAACCCACAGCAGCATGTGGTTTTGCTATTGGAATTGAGAGAATTATTTTATTACTTGAAAACGCGAGTCTTGGGAGCAGTTTTTATCCAGATATTTATATTGTAAATTTAGGCAATGAATCAAGAGATAAGGCTTTTATGATAGCGGAATCATTGAGAGACCAAAGTTATAAGGTATCGGTAAATCTTGATTCAGGAAGCTTTAAGTCGCAAATGAAAAAAGCTGATAAAAGTAATGCAAAAATTGCACTAATTATTGGAGAAAATGAGTTAAAAAATAAGTTAATTCAGGTGAAACTTATTCGTAAAGATGGTTCTCAAACAGAAGTTAAAGAGAGCGATATTATAAGTTTTATAAACAATAATATTTAGTAAAATGAAAAAAGATATTTTAAAAATCAATAATTTATCAATAACAACTAAAGTGAATACTAAGTTTTTTTTAGTTGATGATATATCCTTTTCTGTGAAGGAGGGGAAGACAACATGTATTGTTGGTGAATCAGGGAGCGGTAAAAGCTTAACTGCGCTCTCAGTCATCAGATTGCTCTCACCTCAATTAAAAATGACCGGAGAAATTTTATTTAATGATGACGACATTTGTAAAATGAGTGATCTAGAAATAAGAAAAAAAAGAGGTCTTGATATAGCAATGATTTTTCAGGAGCCGATGACTTCCTTAAATCCAGTATTAACTATTGGTTATCAAATCAAAGAGGCTATAGCTGTTCATTCTGATTTATCGAGTAGGAAGATTGATAAGAAAGTTGAGGAACTGCTATTGCTTGTTGGCATTCCTGTTGAGAGGGTTAATAGCTATCCTGATGAACTATCTGGGGGCCAAAGGCAACGCGTGATGATTGCAATGGCAATGTCTTGTAACCCCAAGTTACTGATCGCAGATGAACCCACAACCGCTCTGGACGTCACTGTACAAGCACAAATATTAAAGCTCTTGGATGGGCTTAAAAAAAAATTAAAAATGTCTATGTTATTCATAACGCATGATTTTGGTGTGGTTGAGGATATAGCAGATGATGTAATCGTCATGTTTAAGGGAAGGATTGTTGAAAGAGGGCGGGTTAGTCAGGTGCTTAGTAAACCGAAACACCCGTATACCAAAGCTTTGCTCGGATGTGTGCCAGATGCAATGGGTAAAAAACAATTAACACCAATTGATTATGAAAAGCTGGATAGGGCGATGCAACGATTATGAAAAAATTGTTAGTTACACACAACCTTTCAAAAACATATGTGCAAACACAAGGTTTTTTTTCAAGAGTTAAAACAAATATTCATGCGCTTGATGGTGTGAGTTTTTCTATTAATCAAGGCACAACAATGGCTGTAGTTGGAGAGTCTGGTAGCGGAAAATCAACCCTTGCTAAAAGTTTAGTGCGTCTTGTAAAGCTTGATAAAGGGAGTGTTAAGTTCAATGGTATTGATTTACTTAACCTTGAAGGGGAAGGGCTAAAGATTGCTAGAAAAGATATCCAGATGATTTTTCAAGACCCATATGCTTCACTGAACCCTAGATTAAGTATCTTACAAATTATGGAGGAGCCATTACTTATTCATAATTTTCAAGATGCGGATGCTAGAAGAAAAAAAATTGAAGATTTTATTGGTCGAGTTGGGCTTGAAGTATCTGATCTAAAAAAATATCCTCATCAATTTTCAGGTGGTCAACGACAAAGGATTGGTATCGCTAGAGCACTTATCCTTGAGCCAAAGCTAGTTATATGTGATGAGCCTGTCTCAGCGCTAGATGTCTCGGTTCAGGCTCAAATTTTAAAATTATTGAAGGACTTACAAAGAGAGTTTGGGCTGACTTATTTATTTATAACACATGATTTAAGAATAGTAAGGCACGTTGCAGATGACGTGATGGTGATGCGACATGGAAAACTCGTGGAAGAGGGAAAAACTGATATAATTTTCAAAAAACCAAAGAATGAATACACAAAAGATTTGATTCAATCTATTCCAGGATTAATCTCAAAAAGGAATTAAAATAAATGGCATTTGATAACGACGAACAACAATCGGAATACTTTAAGCATTTTTATAGCCTCCATAAGGTTAAAATATTTTCTGCAGTAATTGTATTTTTGCTAGCTTTTTTTGCTTACCAATATTTTATGGGTGCAAGCCAATCAAAGGCTGAGGAAGCGTCTCAACTTTTTCAGGAAATTTTAGTCTCTAAAGTTGAAAGCATCGATGAGATAAAATCAAAAGTAGTTGTATTGCAAAGTGAATTTAATAATTCTCCCTATGCTGCTCGGGCAACTATTTATTACTCTAAGCTTTTAGTTGAAAATGGAGACTATTCAGCTGCAATTAACGAGCTTATTTGGGCCTCAGGAGATAATATAGAATCATC
>JABHXS010000035.1 GCA_018657165.1 Nitrosomonadales bacterium | reverse complement strand
TTGCACAAAAATATGCAGTCCTCATTGGTGGTGGACATAATCAAAGAATAGGCTTGTTCGATCAAATTTTATTAAAAGAAAACCACAAAACTGCATATGGCTCCATTGAAAATATGTTAAAAAATATTGAGCGATTTGAGGATATACAAATTGAGGTGGAAAATATTAAAGAATTAGATAAAGCCCTTTTTTTTGGGGCAAAAAATATACTTTTAGATAATTTCTCAGTAGAAGAATTAAAGAAATCAGTAAAATTAAATAATGGAACAGCTTCACTTGAAGCATCTGGCAATATAAATGAAAAAAATGTTTTAGCGTATGCGAGAACTGGTGTTGACAGAATATCTTTAGGTGCCATTACTAAAAATATAAAGGCGATTGACTTTTCTATGCTTTTTTCAGCCCAAAAGCCTACATATACTTGAGGAAGACATAGCAAAAGGTTATCATATCTGTTTATTGATACTGTATTTCCATGAAAGCTGAAATTATTACTGGTGCAGAAATTGCGATCCGGTCCCTCCAGAAAGAAAATGTTAAATTTGTCTTTGGTTACCCTGGGGGTGCCGTATTAAATATCTATGATGCAATTTTCCAACAAAGTTCATTTAAACATGTTCTTGTTCGACATGAACAGGCAGCCGTTCATGCAGCAGATGCCTATTCAAGAGCAACAGGTGATGTAGGTGTTGCCCTTGTAACGTCAGGTCCTGGAGCCACTAATGCAGTTACTGGGATAGCTACCGCTCATATGGATTCTATTCCTATGGTTATTATTAGCGGGCAAGTTCCCACTCATGCAATAGGTCAAGATGCTTTCCAAGAATGTGATACCGTTGGTATTACAAGGCCATGTGTTAAACATAATTTTTTAGTTAAAGATATCAAAGATATTGCAAGCACAATTAAGAAGGCTTTTTATTTAGCTGCAACAGGGCGACCGGGGCCTGTATTAGTGGATATACCTAAAGATATTACGGCTGAAACTGCAGAATTTATTTATCCTGAAAATATTTCACTTAGATCGTACAACCCAGTTAAGCATGGGCATAGTGGTCAAATTAATAAAGCCTTAGAGTTGCTAATTAATGCAGAAAGGCCAATGGTATATTCTGGTGGTGGTGTGGTGCTCGGAAACGCATCAGAAGCTTTAACTGAATTTGTTAAGCTCCTAGGCCTTCCCATTACTAATACTCTAATGGGGTTAGGAGGCTTCCCTGCTTCGCATGAAAGTTTTTTAGGTATGCTTGGAATGCACGGAACATACCAGGCAAATATGGCAATGCAAGAATGTGATGTTTTATTGGCTGTTGGGGCAAGGTTTGATGACAGAGTGATTGGTAATCCGGAGCATTTTTTAGCTAAACCTAAAAAAATTATTCATATTGATATTGATCCAGCATCTATTTCAAAAAGAGTTAAGATTGATATTCCGATTGTAGGTGATGTAAGGCTTGTGCTTGAAGATCTTATCTCGACATTTAAGACTCAAAAAAATAAGAATTCTAAAACGTCAGACTCTGAATGGCTTAAAGCTATTAACCAATGGAAAGAAAAGGACTGTATGAGCTATGAGGACGATGGGACTAAAATTAAGCCTCAGAAAGTCATACAAAAACTTCATGAAATTACAAATGGTGAGGCATTTATTACCTCAGATGTCGGCCAACATCAAATGTGGGCTGCTCAGTACTATCCATTCAATAAACCAAGAAGGTGGATTAATTCTGGAGGGTTAGGCACAATGGGCGTTGGGCTTCCGTATGCTATGGGATGCCAACTTGCTTTTCCTGATTCACAAGTTGCTTGTGTAACTGGAGAAGCATCAATTCAAATGTGCATACAAGAGCTTTCGACATGCAAACAATTTAACTTGCCAGTAAAAATTATTAATTTAAATAATCGTTACATGGGAATGGTAAGGCAATGGCAAGAGTTTTTTTATGGAAATCGTTATGCTGAATCTTATATGGATGCTCTTCCAGACTTTGTAAAACTTGCTGAATCTTATGGTCACGTTGGCATGAAAATTGAAAAATCTTCAGACATCGAAAGCGCATTGAAAGAAGCATTTTCACCAAAACTTAAAGAGCGACTAGTATTTTTAGATTTTATAACTGACCAAACAGAAAATGTTTTCCCCATGGTACCAAGTGGTAAAGGATTATCAGAGATGATATTAGCTGATGGGGCGGAAGATCTATAATGAGGCATATTATTTCATTGCTCATGGAAAATGAATCAGGTGCTCTTTCAAGGGTATCAGGGCTATTTTCGGCAAGAGGGTATAATATCGAATCTTTATCAGTCGCTCCTACTGAAGATCCGTCTTTATCAAGAATGACGATTGTAACAAGTGGGTCTGATGAAATAATTGAACAAATCATAAAACAGTTAAATAAACTTATTGATGTAGTTAAGGTTTTAGACTTAAATGATGGTCGTCACATAGAAAGAGAGCTAATGCTCGTTAAAGTAAAAACAAGTAAGCAATATCGAGATGAAGTTCAACAACTTAGTAATAGTTTTGGGGGACGAATCATTGATGCTTCAGAGAATATACTGATAATTGAATTTACAGGGGCGTCAACAGAATTGGATAACTACCTAAAAAGCTTGAATAACTCTCTTGTAGTTGAAATTATTAGAACAGGTGCGTCAGGAATTGGGCGAGGTGATAGGGTATTAAAAATATAATTTTTTTTAAAGGACTAGTATGAAAGTTTATTACGATAAGGATGCAGATTTAAATATTATAAAAGGCATGAAAGTTGCAATTATTGGTTATGGGTCTCAAGGTCATGCTCATGCAAATAACCTAAGTGACTCCGGTGTGGATGTTGTTGTTGGTTTAAGAGAAGGCTCTTCGTCTTCAGAAAAAGCATTAAAAGCAAACTTAAATGTGAAATCCGTTGAGGAAGCTACTGCTGCTGCAGATTTGGTTATGATTTTAGCACCGGATGAATTTCAACCTAAAATCTATTCAGAAAAAATTGAGCCAAACCTCAAAAAAGGCTCCACCTTAGCCTTTGCTCATGGCTTTAACATCCATTTTAAACAAATCAATCCAAGGGAAGACCTTAATGTGATTATGGTAGCTCCAAAAGCACCTGGACATACGGTTAGATCAGAATTTGTTAGGGGTGGAGGTATCCCAGATCTAATTGCAGTTAATCAGAATGCAACAGGGAATGCTAAAGACATTGCTTTGTCTTATGCTTCAGCTATTGGAGGGGGAAGAACAGGAATTATAGAAACAACCTTTAAAGATGAAACAGAAACAGATTTATTTGGAGAGCAAGTAGTGCTATGTGGAGGTACAACAGCCCTTGTGCAAGCAGGGTTTGAAACATTAGTTGAGGCTGGTTATGAACCTGAAATGGCATATTTCGAATGCCTTCATGAGTTAAAACTAATAGTAGATTTAATGTATGAGGGTGGCATTGCTAACATGAGATACTCTATTTCAAATACAGCAGAATATGGAGACGTAACTAGAGGCCCTAGAATTATTACTCCCGAAACTAAGCTTCGTATGAAAGAAATACTTAAAGAAATTCAAGATGGAACATTCGCTAAGGAATTCGTTAAAAATGTTGGGGAACTTCCGGCCAAAAGAGAAACACAACGCAAACATAAAATAGAACAGGTTGGGGAATCATTGAGAAAAATGATGCCATGGATCAAAAAAATCGTAGATAAGTCAGTTAATTGAAAAAAAATAAGTATCCAATTATAGCTAAAGAAGGATGGTTATATATAATTATCATCCTTTTTATTAGCACTTATTTAACCTTAATTAATTCATCAATATCGGTTTTATTTTGGATAATTAGTATTTTTATTATTCAGTTCTTTAGAGACCCTAAAAGAAAAATAAGTGATAAAAAGAATGTAATAGTCTCTGGGGCAGATGGAAGAGTCATAGCAATAAACGAAACATTTGACCCCTATCAGAAAAAGAAATCTATCAAGGTAAGTGTTTTTATGAACGTTTTTAACGTCCATTCAAATAAAGCTCCCATTGATGGAATAATTTTAAAAAAAATATATTTTCCTGGAAAGTTTCTAAATGCTGCGCTATCAAAGGCCTCCCTAGAAAATGAGAGATGCGCAATTATTATCCAATCAAAAAATAATTCTAAAAGAATTATTACATGTGTGCAAATTGCAGGCCTCGTTGCAAGAAGAATTCTTTGTTATAAGGAAACAGGAGATGAGTTAACACGCGGAGAGAGGTATGGATTTATTAAATTTGGCTCAAGAGTAGATCTTTATTTGCCATTAAATACAAGCATTAAGGTCCAACTTGGTCAGAAAGTTAAAAATGGAGAATCAATTATTGCTGAATTTATTTAATTTTCATCAATGAAGACTGATAATTGCTTCAGTGCTTTTGAATAAACATCCCTTTTAAAACTAATCACTTCGTCATTAGGTATCCAATAATCAACCCAAGACCAATTATCAAATTCTGGTTTTATTGAATTTTTAAGAAAAATATCATTTTCATTGCCTAAAAATTTTAATAAAAACCAAATTTGTTTTTGGCCCTTATACAAATTATTACCTTTGCTAATCCAATTTTTTGGTACGTCATAATATAGCCAGTCACTTGTTTTTCCAAGAATCTCTACGCTGCCCTCGTCAATGCCAACCTCTTCTTTTAATTCTCTAAACATTGCCTCTTCAGCATTTTCATGTGACTTAATTCCCCCTTGAGGAAATTGCCATGCATTTTCATTTGTTCTTTTGGCCCAAAGTACCTTGTTATCATTATTAATGATAACTATCGCCACATTTGCACGATATCCTTCCTTATCAATCATTGATGCTATCCTTATAAAACCAAATAACTTTTTATATGTTTATATTTTACGATATGTTTAAACAAAAAAAATTATCGACTCTTAATGCAAAAATTTATCATTTGTTCATTTTAACTTTTTTTCTGATCATTCTTTATTTTTATTTTTTCTATTACTTTAAAGATGAACATATATCAAAAGCATACATAACAAACCAAGGTGATAATACGGTTTCTATTATTGATTTAAATACATTAAAAAAAATAAAAACCCTTAAGGTCGGAATTGCTCCTCTTGGTATAACAATTTTGCAAAACAAGAAATTAGTTTTTGTTGGTAATGTTGGTACTGATGATATCTCAGTAATAAATGCTGTAAATGATAAGCTAATTAAAACCATTAAATTAGATACAGCGCCCCTTAGCTTGGCATCAAACCCAGACGAAACGGAAGTTTATATTACTGATTGGTTTAAGAATAATGTTCTAACAATATCGGTCGAAGAAATGAAAGTTACTAGGTCATTAAAGGTAGGAAAAACACCATCAGGAATAACTTTTAATAAAAAACATCAATATCAAATAATAACTAATCGAGACGCAAATACTATTGAAATTTATAATAAAAATTATAATTTAGTTAAGAAATTAAAGAC
>JABHXS010000077.1 GCA_018657165.1 Nitrosomonadales bacterium | reverse complement strand
CATCTCTAAGGCTTGAAAAGCTGTTACTAAAAGTAATCTCAATCATTATCTATTTAGCCTTTATATGAGAATAAAGTTTAGAGAAAATTAATTGATTTTTTTTGTTTTGGTTTTTTTCTTTTGCGCTGTTGCTGGTTTTGATTTATTGTTATTTTTGACTGTTTGAGAAGTTGTTTTGCTATATGAGTTTATTTTATTTTGAAATGCCTTGGCTAAAATAGCAATCTCATCAAGACTAATTAAATTATCATTATCCGTATCGACTCTTCTAAACTGTCTTGCTACCTGTGGGAGGCATACAGTGGTTTCATAAACATCTAATTGTTCATTATTATCTGAGTCGCATAAAATAAACCTTCTTTCTACGCTTTCAAGCATCTTCCTTCTTTGCTGCTCATATATTACGTTTATCTGATCTTCTGATTTTGAGAAATTAGAAAGTGCGTTATGTATCTCTCTTAATTCGATTGAATGATTGGAGTTTGTGCTTCTGACCTTTTGTAAATTAACCTCAGCATTAACATGCCAGGGCACACAAAAAAGGGATAAAAGAATTAATTTCTTCAAACTAAATTAACTGCCTTTTCATTTAAACGGTCAATCATTTTGCTACCACAATGTTAACCTAATATTACAATTATCGGTGAAATTGTAACAAAACTGTAACGATTTAAATATGCTGAATTTACTTTTATGGCATATTATATATATAAATATTAATCACAAAATTACTATGGCTGATAATAAACCAAACATTGCCCTTGTTGACGATGACCCAAAAATACTTGAGCTCACTGCAAAATATCTCAGAGATCAAAATTTAAACGTTTTTGTAGCTGATAGTGGGTCAACACTTGATGAAATTGTAAATACCAATTCAATTGATTTAATTATTCTTGATTTAATGATGCCAGAGGAGTCTGGGTTGAATTTATGCCAAAGATATAGAGCAAAGGATATAAATGTGCCGATTATCATGTTAACTGCAAAGGGAGATGAGGTTGATCGAATTGTTGGGCTTGAAATGGGGGCAGATGATTATCTAGCAAAACCCTTTAGCCCAAGAGAGCTACTTGCCAGGATAACTGCGATATTAAGAAGGCAAAAGACTTTGGGAGCTAATTCACCAAAACAGGTAATTCGTTTTGGGCCCTTCGAATTTAATATAGAAAATCGTAGTCTCACTCATGAAGGAAAAAATATTTCTATTACAGCGGGTGAATTTGATTTGTTAAAAGTATTTACAGATCATGCCAAACAACCTCTATCTAGAGATAGAATAATGCAACTCGCCAAAGGAAAGGAGCTAGACGTCTTTGATAGAAGCATTGATGTTCAAATATCACGAATTAGAAGGTTGATTGAAGATAATCCAAATAAACCTAAATACCTCCAAACAAAATGGGGGTACGGCTATATCTTTGATCCTGATGGAGAACCTCAGTAATTGAAATTCTTACCAAAGAGTCTTCTTACCAGGCTTTCTTTAATAATTGCGATATTATTAATTACTACACAACTTGTATCCCTTAAAATTTTTGATGTCTACGAAAGAGAGCCTCGAGCTGAAGCTTTAGCCCTTGAAATTTCAACCATTGTTAACTTTACAAAGGCATCAATGGCAGCATCAGCAACTAACAAAAGAATACAGCTACTAAACGAACTTTCAACAATGGGGAATGTCAGGATATATCCCGCACATTTCTTTGAAAAAATTGAGCCAATCCCAGAGGACCCATTCCTACAGCTTGTTATCCAAAAAATTATCCAAAAACTTCCGCTTGGAACACTTGTCGCCATTAATCATTTTTCAGTTGAGGGTATATGGGTCAGTTTTGAGTTAAATAATGAATTATTTTGGGTGGTAATGCCACGTACGATTGTGGATAGACCCTTTCCTTGGCATTGGGTTGGTTGGGGAACCATTATTGCATTAATAGCGCTTATTGCCTCTTACATAACAACAGAGAGAATTAATAGGCGTTTAAATAGACTCATTCAAGCTGCTGAAAGTGTCAGAAAAGGCTTATCTCCAAAAAATCTTCCTCATGATAACTTAGCTGAGTTCAGTGACTTAAATACCGCCTTTAATGAAATGTTAAATAATTTAAAAAAAGCCAGTCAAGAGAGAAAATTTTTACTTGCAAGCGTTTCTCATGATATTAGAACACCTTTGACACGCTTAAGAATTGCATCAGAAATGCTTCCAGAGGATTCTCATGTGCTTAAAAATAGTATGGAGGAGGATATTTTAGAAATCAATAATATTCTTAATCAGTTTCTTGATTTTACTAGAGGCTTTGAAGATGAGCCTAAAATTCCAGTGAATTTAGGAAAATTCCTTAAAAACATTCAAATTAAACATTTAAGAATGGGGCAAAAATTTACATTAAGAAAGAAAAATATCAAAACTGACATACCGAAAACACTCTTCATTGATTTGAGGCCATTAGCATTTCAACGATGTTTAGATAATTTAATTAACAATGCATTCTTTTACGCAAAAGGAAAGGTGGTGCTTGAGGCAACCCTCAAAGAGGAGTCTTTCACAATCAGTGTTATAGATGATGGGCCTGGAATTCCAGATAAAGAACTTGCAAGGCTTTTAAAGCCTTTTGAACGACTTGATGAAGCCAGAGGAAATGAAGGGGGCTGTGGGCTAGGCTTATCAATCGCAGACAGAATTGTAAAGGCTCATGAGGGTAAATTAGAATTAATTTCAAATAAAAAAAATAAGGGGCTCGAGGCAAAAATCACAATACCTATCATAAGCGCATAAAATTACTTAAACCATTTAAGCTGCTCTCTTAATTTCACAACCTCACCAATGATTACCAACGCGGGGGATTTAATCTTGGAGCGTATAACCTTATTCGTTATATTACCCATATCACCAACAATTACTCTTTGTGCATGTGTCGTTCCACTCTCTATGACAGCAACTGGCATTATTTTCTTTTGGCCATGCTCAACAAGTGCCTTTATAAAATCAGGTAGGCTTAATAAGCCCATATAAATGACTAGAGTTTGCTTCTTAGTAATGAGTTTTGGCCAATCAAAATCAATTTTTCCATCCTTAAAATGACCGGTAAGAAATAAACAACTCTGAGCATAATCTCTATGTGTAAGTGGTATACCTGCATAAGCCGAGACTCCATTCGCCGCTGAAATGCCAGGGACAACCTGGAAATTTATCTTATGCGACATAAGCGATGTTATTTCCTCACCCCCTCTTCCAAAAATGAACGGGTCTCCCCCTTTAAGCCTTAAAACTTTTTTACCTTGTTTGGCATATTTCACTATTAGGTCATTTATTTTCTCTTGGCTGAATGTATGTTGATCTCTTTTTTTCCCCGCAAAAATCATGTCGGCATCTCGACGTACCAATTCAATAACCTCATCAGAGACTAAATTGTCATAAATACAAACATCACATTTTTGCATTAAATGTAAAGCCCTTATAGTCAATAAGTCCCTTTCTCCTGGCCCCGCCCCGACCAAATAAACTTCCCCCGTATTATCTTTCATACTTTTAAGCAATGCATTAAATTTTTTAGTTAATGTTTTATTTTGTTTTAAAAACGACTGAATATTTTCAACATCAAAGAATTGCTCCCAAAAAATTCTTCTTTTGTTACTCATCTTAATGGCTTTCTTAACTTTTGCCCTTAAGTCCCCTGCCAAATCAACTAGGTCCTTATAATAATCGGGGATAATCATTTCAATTTTTTCTCTCAGGCTCCTTACTAATACAGGTGCCTTGCCACTACTGGAAATAGAAACGACCAATGACCCTCTTTCGACAATTGACCCCATTGTAAAAGTACATAAAGATGGTTGATCAACGACATTAACCGGAATTTTTTTCTTCATACCCTCTTGAGAAATTTGCTTATTTAATGATTTGTTATTTGTTGCGGCTATGATGATCATGGGATATTCAATGTCATTAAGATGAAAATCTTTTTGTATAATTTCAATTGAATGTTTATCTTGTAAGTCTAAAATTTCTTCACAAAAACTTTTAGCCACCACTTTGATATTAGGTTTCGACTTAATAAGTAACTTAATTTTTCTATAAGCAATGCCCCCACCCCCAATGACTAAAACAGGTTTATTTTTAATATCTAAGAATATTGGGAAGTTATCCATAGCGAAATGTTACTCTATTAAACATGTTATATACATAGGTCTTGCATTCAAAAAAAGTTATAATTCAAAATCTAAAATTTAATATTTTTAAATCAACATGTCTAAAAAAGTATTTGTAAAGTCTTTTGGCTGCCAAATGAATGAATATGATTCTGAAAAAATAGAAGATATTTTAGGGTCTAAAAATAACTTGTCTCAAACAGACACACCTGAAGATGCTGATTTAATTGTATTGAATACCTGCTCCGTCAGAGAAAAAGCAGAAATTAAGCTTTTCAGTGACTTGGGAAGATATCGAAAACTAAAAGAAACAAGACCCCATATGCAGATTGCGGTTGGTGGTTGTGTTGCGAGCCAAGAAGGAAAAGAGATAATTAAACGTGCGCCCTTCGTGGACGCTGTTTTTGGGCCACAAACGCTTCACCGACTACCTGAGCTTATAAATTTAAGAGAGGTTACAGGTAAGCCACAGATAGATATCTCATTCCCTGAAATTGAAAAGTTTGATAACTTACCCACATCAAAAAGCAAACACCCATCTGCGATGGTTTCAATAATGGAAGGCTGTAGTAAATATTGTTCTTTTTGTGTCGTTCCCTATACAAGAGGTGAAGAGATCTCGAGACCATTGGATGACATCATCACGGAAATTATTCAGCTTACACTTCAAGGAGCATCGGAAATTATACTTTTAGGTCAAAATGTAAATGGTTACAGGGGTGCCATGAGCAACGGAAAAATTGCAAACTTTGCATCCCTTATTGAATACATATCTGAAATTGAAGAGGTAAAAAGAATACGCTTTACAACTAGCCATCCGAATGAAATGAATGATCATCTAATTGATTGTTTTGGCAACATTAAAAAACTAGCAAATCACCTTCACCTACCGATTCAATCCGGCTCTGATAGAGTTTTAATGGCAATGAAAAGGAATTATACAACGTTAGAATATAAGTCGATTATAAAAAAACTTAGAAGAAAATTACCAAATATTTCATTAACCACGGATATAATTATTGGCTTTCCGACTGAAACAACTAATGATTTTGATTTAACAAAAAAATTATTTGCTGAGCTTGAATTTGATTACTCCTTTAGTTTTATTTACAGCAAAAGGCCAGGAACGCCAGCTGCCTATCTTAAAGACGATACAATAGATGAAATTAAATTAGAACGCTTACATGAGATTCAATCTTTAAATATCAAACAAGGAGAGGCATATACGAAAAAAATGATTGGGACAACACAAAGAGTACTTATCGATCATTTTTCAAAAAAGAAACCTGGTATTTTGTTAGGAAAAACAGATAACAACAGAATCATCGAGTTTAAGCAGTCAAAAGATTTGTTAAATAAATTTGTTAATGTAAAAGTCACGAAAATTTTAGGTAAAACTCTAGTTGGGGAATTAATTTAAGCTTATGAAAAAAGAATTGAATCTTTCGCCTCAAGATAATAAAAAACTAGCGAACTTATGTGGCCCACTAGATGAAAATATTACCCAAATAAGCGTTGGCTTAGATGTAAAGATAAACCGAAAAAACTCCTTATTTATCTTAAATGGGGATGAAAGCAAAATTTTACTTGCATCCCAATTATTGGAAAGTATCTATTTGAGAGCAACAAGGACTATTGCCCCTGAAGATATTCAATTGAGTCTTGTAGAGCTAAACCAAAAGGAGGGTAATAATAAAAAAACCTCTCCTCAGCTTCATACTTTAAAAACTGATTTACAAGGGCGGACGCCTATGCAAGTTAGTTACCTTACAAATATTCAAGAAAATGATATCAATTTTGGTATCGGTCCAGCTGGAACTGGAAAAACTTATTTAGCAGTTGCATCAGCTGTTGATGCCCTAAATAAAGAAAAAGTAAAAAGAATAGTTTTGGTTAGGCCTGCTGTTGAGGCAGGTGAAAGTTTAGGGTTTCTTCCAGGTGACCTTGCACAAAAAGTTGATCCATACTTAAGGCCCTTATATGATGCATTATATGATCTTGCCGGCTATGATAATGTCACTAAAATGTTTGATAAAGGTATATTAGAGGTCGCCCCCTTAGCCTATATGAGAGGTAGGACACTCAACCAAAGCTTCATAATTCTTGATGAGGCACAAAATACAACACCCGAACAAATGAAAATGTTTCTCACACGTATTGGCTTTGGGACAAAAGCAGTTATTACGGGTGATGTGACTCAAATTGACCTCGCAAAATCACAAAAGAGTGGCCTTATCGAAATACAAAGAATTCTAAAATCTGTTAAAGGTATCGAGTTCAACTTTTTTACTTCGGTAGACGTTGTTCGTCACCCATTGGTGCAAAAAATTATTAATGCCTATGAGAAATTTAAGCTTTAAAATTTAACAATGCCATCTAAAAATCCAATTTCCGTATTTATCCAAGATACCATCCATAAAAGAAAAAAATTATCAAAAAAACAATGTGAAAAATGGTTGGGTGCGATAGCAAAACCTGAAAGCGATATTACAGTCAGGATTGTCACATTGAATGAGTCACGAGAATTAAATCAACAATATAGAAATAAAATAGGGGCTACAAATATTTTATCTTTTCTAATGTCAGAGGACCCGATTGAAGGTGACTTAGTCTTATGTCACTCAATTGTAAAAAAAGAAGCTAAGGATCAAGGTAAAAAGATATTAGATCATTATGCACATTTAATTATTCACGGATATTTACATCTTTTAGGATATGATCATCAAAATAAAGCAGATGCTGATAAAATGGAAATGCAAGAAAAAAAAATACTAAACAAATTCAATATTAATGACCCATATCGAGATTACAAATAATTGAGTTTATGAAAAGAAAAAGATTAAGAATTGGATCTCAACTTAGAAACCTCCTCCTAAAGCCAAGAGATAAAAAGCAACTAGGAGACCTTCTTAAGTCAGCTTTTGAAAAAAATATGATTGATGCAGAGGCATTGATGATGATTGAAGGCGTTCTAAATGTTTCAGATATGCAAGCAAGAGATATCATGAGACCCAGGTCACAAATTGATGCGATTGATATTTCAAAAAAACCAGAAGAGTTTATTCCATTTGTCATTGAGACTGCTCATACAAGATTTCCTGTTTTTGAAGATGGGATTAATAATATAATCGGCATCCTTCTTGCTAAAGACCTCCTTAAATTTACTTCAGATCATGAATTTGAAATTAGAGATATTTTAAGACCGCCTATATTTATTCCTGAGTCTAAAAGGTTAAATGTTTTACTTAAAGAATTTAGAACTCAGCGTAATCATATTGCCATTGTTGTTGACGAGCACGGGGGGGTTGCAGGCATGGTGACGATAGAAGATGTACTTGAGCAAATTGTGGGTGATATTGAAGATGAATTTGATTATGATGAAACAGAAGGTAATATTATCGAAGAAAACCCCCGACAATTTCGTGTAAAAGCTACAACAGAAATATCAGACTTTAATCGTTTTTTTGCAACCTCATATGAGGATGTTGAATT
>JABHXS010000036.1 GCA_018657165.1 Nitrosomonadales bacterium | reverse complement strand
AGCCTGCAAAATCACCCTTGTCCACCAATGCCACTTTAGCGCCTCGCGCGGCAAGAGCAGTTGCTGCAACAGCACCATTGATGCCTGCACCAATGATCAGTACATCAAATGTTTTATCAGCTAATCTTTTAATATTGTTATATCTGAGGTTCATAAAATTCTATAAATTGTTTGCGTAACCTATATAGTATGAAAAGACATAGTGGATAAAACCGCCTTTTAAAGCAACTTGCTGAGCTTCAATTTTATCTGAACCGCCGGCCACACCAACCACGTGTTTCATTTTTCGTAATGTTTCCATCGGATGTTACTTTCCAACTAAAAATATTATCCAACTTCACGATTTTTTTATTTATTTAATTCCAGCAAACATAAAAGATTGTATAAATTGTTTCTGAAACAGTATAAAGCCTAAGAGTAATGGAGACACTGATAACAATGTTGCAGCTGAAATTAATGACCAATTTACTCCTGATTCTGGAGCTCCAAAAATGGCCAACCCTACTGTGAGAGGTCTAGTGTTGACTGAATTAGTTATTACCAATGGCCATAAAAAATTATTCCAATGATAACTGACAGATACAAGTCCATATGCCAAATATGTGGGTTTAGCCAAGGGTACATAAACTCGCAATAATATACCAAATAATTTACAACCTTCTATTCGTGCAGCTTCTTCCAATTCCTTAGGGATAGACTTAAAGGTTTGCCTTAACAGGAATATACCAAATGCACTGGCCATATAAGGAAGACCAACACCAAGAATAGTGTCTACCAAATTCAATTTAGACATTATTTTGTAATTTTCCACAATAAGGATCTCAGGAACAATCATTAGTTGAATTAAAATAATTGCAAATAAAATCTTACTCCCGAAAAAATCGTACCTAGCAAAAGCGTATGCTGCAAGTGTACAAACTATAAATTGGACAATTAAAATTGATGATACTATTAAAAAAGTATTTAGAAAATATCTGGCAAAAGGAGCTTGTTCCCAAGCTTCTGCAAAATTGCTTAGAGTCAATGGTGCAAGTATTTCAAAATTAATAGCATATTCTTGAGGATGAAATGCCGCCCAAAAAGCATAAAGTAGCGGTGATACCCACACTAGTGCTAAGATCCAAGCTGCAAAATACTCTATGGAAGTACTATTAAAATAATTTTTCATCTGTAATGAGTTCGTTTATCAAAAAACATAAATTGAACTATCGAAATGATAGCTAATGCAAAAAGTAAAAATATTGTTAGTGTTGCTGCATATGAAGAGTCCAGAAAAGAAAATGCTGTTTCATATATATAATACAAGATCAAATTACTGGCATTATCTGGTCCACCTTTTGTGAGTATGAACAGATGATCCACTAATTTAAATGAATTTAAAGTTGCATTAATTAAAACAAAAAGTGTAATCGGCATTAATAAAGGGAATGTTATTCTGCGGAAGAAATAAAATTTTGAAGAACCTTCTAAAAAAGCTGCCTCTTTTAGTTCAGGTGGTATATTTTGTAAAGCTGCTAAATAGAAAATCATGAAAAAACCTGCTTCCTTCCATATAGTAATAAGTATTATACAATTGAGCACGGTGTCTTTATCTCCTAACCAATTTTGACTATTAAACCCTAAATTCGTGGCTATTTGATCCATTAGACCTATTTCTGGAGTATAAAAAAATAACCAAATATTGGATACTGCTATCATAGGTAAAATAGTCGGTGTAAAATATGCCATTCTAACCAAAACTCTTCCAGATAATTTACTATCTACAATAAGAGCCATCAGTATTGCTAAGATAATAGATGGGACTATTGTGGCAATTGCGTACCATATATTGTTTATAACTGCTTCTAAAAAAATGGGGTCATCAAAAATCATCTCATAATTTTCAATCCCTACAAATTTGCTTGGGAACTTTTTTGTGCCTGTACTAAAAAAACTGGATATTAAAGTTAAAATTGATGGGATGTGGGTAAAAGTACCCATTAAAATTAATGCTGGTGAAAGAAGTAGCCAGGCATAAATATGATGAAGATTATTTTTAAACATTGAAGCAGGGCTTCTTATGATGGGATCGGTTTGGCGGGAATGCCTTTTAAACGATGCAAAAAAAATTTGCGAAAGGTTTGTAAAAATTAAACCTTCCGCAAATTAAATATTTATCTATATCGCTTTAGGAGTTTATCCGCACTCATTTGTGCTTTTTTCAATGCTGAACTTGGCGAATTATTTCCAGTCAATACAGACTGAATAGCATCATCAAGCAATTTTCTAACCCTACCGGTTTGAAAAGTCGAAAGTTCGGCAGTAGCAAATTTTAATTGATCTCTTGCTACAAGTGCAGGAGGAAATGTTTTAACGTAATTTGTTAAAGAACTAGTTTGGTATGAGGCTGGACTTACTCCCATATATCCAGTTGACTTGGACCAATGTGCAGCTTGTTCTGGGCTCGTCATAAACTTAATCAAACGCAATGAAGCCTTCTTCTCTGCAGCTGAAGTGTTTTTGAAAATGTAAAAATTTCCACCTCCTGTTGGAGTCCCTCTACGCTTACTTGCCGGCAGCATTGCAACTCCAAAATCGAACTTAGCATTCTTTTTTACAGTTGTAAGATTCCCTGTAGAGTGCCACATCATTGCGGTTTTTCCTTCAAGAAAGTTTTTCCTCAATGTTCCCCATTCAATTGTGCCTGAAGGCATAACTTTGTGTTTATTCCCTAAATCATGCCAATATTGCAACGCCCCTACCACGCTAGGATGGTCAAAATAAGTCTTGTTCCCATCCCCATTCATAAGTACTTGATCATTTTGCATTGTCAATGCACCAAACATCCAATACGGATAACCTGTTGATGGAATCATTACCCCCCACGAACTGGTACTGTCTACAATCTTTTTTCCGTATGAAACTAATTCATCCCAATCCTTTGGTGGTTTATTTGGATTTAATCCTGCTTTTCTAAACATATCCTTATTATAATACATTACTATTGTGGACCGTTGAAAAGGTATACCCCATACTTTACCGTCAGTAACTCCATTTTGCATTAATGTTGGATAAAAAGAATATAACCATGCTTTATCTTCATAAGTACTTACCAAATCATCGAAAGGTACTATCGCATCTTGCTCAATTAACTCGTAAATGTCTATTGAAAACATTACAGATAGTTGAGCAGGCTTCCCGCTTTTCAGCGCTGCAAGGGCTTTTATTCTGGCATCATTATAATTCCCTGCATAAATTGCATTTACTTTAACATCGGGATTTTTCTTCTCAAATTCATCTACCATTCCATCAACTATTTTGGTTAATGATCCACCTACTGCCACTGGATAGTACATGTTAAGTTCTATACCAAATAATTGAGTGGTAAAGAACAATAACACTCCCAATGTACTCACAATGATTTTTTTTAACCGCTTGATATAGCAAAACATATTCACTCCTAATTTTAGGATTATAGAGACATCAAATGCCCCCTATTTACGGTGTGAAGGCCATCTTCACACCTCTCATGAATCAACAGCGTCCCAAATTTGATTGACATCCCTTACGCCAGATTCAAAATCAAATAAATGTAAATTATTATTGTTCCAATTTATATAAACCTGATTATCTAACTCTTCTACTTTTTTAGAATCAATCCGAGCATAAATTTCTTGATTCCCTAATTGCAGACTTAATACTACATCTGACCCTTGGTAATCCAAGTCATTTATAGTACATTTAATTCCTTTTTTCGAAATTTCAATATCTTCTGGCCTTATACCTAAGATATTTTTTTTATCTGATTTCTGTTTAATAAAATATTTTTCTTCAAAGATAGGAATATAATTACCTTCTCTTTCAACTTCTAGATTAATTAAATTCATTGGTGGATTTCCAAGAAATTTTGCTGTAAAAGTATTCTCTGGTTTTTCATAAAGTTCTTTTGGTCTACCTTGTTGAACAATTTCTCCTTCGTTTAGTAGTACAATCTTATCAGCCATGCTCATTGCTTCAGTCTGATCATGAGTTACGTATATTAATGTAATATTTAATTCTTTTTGAAGTGAGCGAATTTCTGAGCGCATTTGATGTCTTAACTTCGCATCTAAATTTGATAACGGTTCATCCATCAAACATATAGGATTCTCACTGATTATTGCTCTTGCAAGTGCAACCCTTTGGCGTTGACCTCCAGATAGTTCAGCAGGTTTCCTTTTTAACAAATTACTTAATCCAACTTTTTCCGCAACATTTTTTAGTTTAACTTGCCTGTCACCTTTTTTCACTTTTCTAACTTTTAAGCCAAAAATTATATTTTCTTCCACATTTAGGTGTGGAAAGAGTGCGTATGACTGGAAAACCATTGATATATTTCTTGAAGATGGATCTATATTATTTACATTTTTGCCACCTATAAATATTCCGCCTGAAGAGACATTTTCCAGACCTGCTATTAATCTTAAAGTCGTTGATTTGCCGCAACCTGAAGGCCCTAATAAGACCACAAACTCACCTTCTTCAATTTTTATGTTTAGTTTTTCAACTGCCCTAACATCCCCCCAAAATTTAGAGACATTCATAAGCTCTATAAAACTCATTTTTTATTTTCTTAAAAAATTGGTAAATATTTGCTTGTTAGTAAGACTACAATATTCAATATATATTTCAATTGCAACCTTTTTTTTGTAAAAATACATTTTTTTTGTTATTTATAATCTAATTTATATATTATGCTGTATTTTCAGATATTTATAGGTTAATTAAAATGTGATATTTTTTATGAGGAAGGAATCAAAGCCCGTGCAGTCACTTCATCTGTAATGAGGGAGTGGATAAATCCACCTTTTAAAGCGGCTTGCAGCGCTTCTATTTTATCCGAACCACCGGCGACGCCAACCACATGTTTCATTTTGCGCAAGGTTTCCAGACGAATTGAGATCAGTCGGTGGTTATGTTCCATTTCCAGCGGCTCACCATCTGCGTTAAAATATTCT
>JABHXS010000132.1 GCA_018657165.1 Nitrosomonadales bacterium | reverse complement strand
ATTTTTCGATATTTTAAAGCTCTCCAAAAGGGAGATTTTATGTAAATTATTTCGAATCATAAAATCATGCTCATCCGTGACCTTACTGTATTTATTCCATGGGCAAATTAACTGGCAATCATCACATCCATAAATACGATTGCCAATTGCTTTTCTGTATTTTAGTGGGATAGAGCCCTTGTGTTCGATGGTGAGGTAGGAGATACATTTTCTTGCATCAAGTTTATAGGGTGCGACTATAGCTTTAGTAGGGCATATATCTATACATGCTGAGCATGATCCACAATGATTGCTTAATTTACCATCTGTGGGGAGGGGCAGGTTAATAAAAATCTCACCTAAAAAAAACCATGACCCATGGTCTTTATTGATTAATAACGTATGTTTACCTCGCCAGCCCAAACCTGATTTCTCAGCAAGCTCAACTTCTAATACAGGTGCGCTATCAGTAAACACTCTAAATTCAACTGAGTAATTTTTAACTTCACTCTTAATTTTCTCGCTAAGCTTTTTAAGTTTAGATTTGAGAACCTTATGGTAGTCTCTTCCCAGGGCATATCTTGAGATGTATGCTTGATCTATATTTTTTAAAGCTAGCTTTGTGTTTTTATCATTAGGAAAATAGTCGACTCTCGCACTAATTATCCTGATAGTTTTTGGCACCAATTTTTGAGGATTGAATTTGAGTTCGCTATGTTTTTTTAGGTAACCCATATCTCCTTGAAAGTTTGATTTTAGCCAATCATCATAAGGTTTCTTGGCATGCTCTAAATCTATATCAGATATACCAATATGATCAAAACCTAAATCAAGACCTAAGCTCTTAATTTTTTTTGCTATTGTCTTCATGATTAGCTGTTCATTCATAGTTAAAAATAATAAACTAAAAACATGATTAAAGAGATATCAGTTTTCTTAGAAAATGAAAAAAGTACTTCAGAACTTGGTTTAAAGCTTTCAGAAAGACTAACTTCAGGTTTATTAATATTTCTCAAAGGAGATTTAGGGGCAGGGAAGACTTGCCTCGTAAGGTCATTATTAACAAGCTTGGGCTATCAAGGTAAGGTTAAAAGTCCTTCTTATAGTTTATTTGAGCAATATAATATTTCCGATACGATTATCAATCATTTTGATTTATATCGCTTTAAAAGTGCAGAGGAATGGCTTTCTGCTGGTTTTAATGATTACATAAATGCATACGACATAACAATTATAGAATGGCCTGAAAGAGCAGAAAATGTTTTGTGTGAGCCAGATATTGAGATTGAGATTATGTACGAGAATGATATAAATAGAAAGGCTTTCATCAGAGCGCAATCTAAAAAAGGGGAAGTGGCGTGCAAAGGCTTGATTTAAAAAATTATTTTTTATTTATTTTGCTTCTGTTTATTTCATTTAATAGTTTTTCAGCAAATGAGGTAAAAGCGACTCGCCTATGGCCAGCGCCTGACTACACAAGAATTACCATTGAATCCACCTCTAAAATTAACAATGATCAGATGATGCTTCAAAATCCAGAGAGAATTGTAATTGATTTGAAAGGGATTTCGATGAATAAAGCACTTAAAAATTTAGCCACCAAGGTGAAGCCAAATGATCCAAACATTTTAAATATAAGGGTTGGTCAATTCACCCCAAAAGTATCGAGGATAGTAATTGATCTTAAAAATTCTGCCAGGGTAAAGATTTTCTCTCTCCCCCCAGTTAAACCTTATCAAGACAGACTGGTGATTGATGTGTATCCAGCAGAAAAAGATGATTTAACTAACCTCTTAAACAAAATTGAGACAAAAAAGATAGTTGAGAAACAGAAAGTGCCGTTAATAAAGGAAAAAGCCAAAAAGAAAAAACAAGTTGTGGTTGCAATTGATGCGGGGCATGGGGGTGAGGATCCTGGCGCAATTGGTAAAAAGGGGACAAAAGAGAAGAAAATTGTACTGCAGATTGCCAAAAAACTTAAAGGCTTAATCAACGCAGATCCAACAATGAAAGCCTATCTGGTAAGAGATAGTGATTATTTTATTCCCTTAAAAAAAAGAGTCTCTAAGGCTAGAAAAGTAAAGGCTGATATCTTTGTCTCCATCCATGCGGACGCCTTCAGGAAAAGGAATGTAAGTGGCTCATCCGTGTTTGCATTATCTGAAAGAGGGGCAACCAGTGCTTTTGCAAAATTTATTGCAAATAAGGAAAATGAGGCTGACTTAATAGGGGGGGTTAGTATTGATGATAAGGACCCTGTACTTGCAAAGACATTACTGGATTTATCACAATCAGCTACGATAAATGACAGTCTTAAGCTTGCTAATTATGTTTTAAAAGAGATAAAAAAAGTCAACAATCTTCATAAACAACACCCTGAACAAGCGGGTTTTGCTGTTCTAAAGGCACCAGATATCCCATCGATACTTGTAGAAACAGCGTTCTTAAGTAATCCGAGAGAAGAGAGGCAACTGAGGTCTTCTAAATTTCAGAAAAAGTTAGCAAAGGCAATATATCTGGGCACAAAGAATTATATTAAGTCTGGTGTTTCTATTGCATCAACAAATGATCCAGAAAATTAATTGAATGCAAAAAAAAATATTTATTATTGGACCAACGGCCTCAGGTAAAACAGAGCTTGCAAAATTTGTATTTGATAATTTCAAAACTGAAATAATCAGTGTGGATTCGGTGCAAATATATAAAGATATGGATATTGGTGCAGCTAAGCCAAGCTCTTCTGAGTTAGAGAGATATCCGCATCATTTGATAAATTTAATCCCGCCCACTGAAAGTTACTCAGTAAGTCAGTTTAAAGAAGATGAATTTAAAGTCTCAAGTAACGTGCTAAATAACAACAAAACACCTTTATTGGTTGGTGGAACCATGCTTTATTTTAATGCTTTAGAGTACCCAATGGATGATATTCCTTCTTCATCAGATGAGGTTAGAGTAAAGGTAGGTAATGAGATAGATGAATTTGGTCTTAGTCATTTGTATAGTAAATTACTTAAGATAGACCCCAAGTCTGCAAGAACAATAAAGCCAAATGATAAGCATAGAATTATGCGGGCGATGGAAGTATATTATATAAGTGGAAAGCCTATTTCTTGTTTTCAAACTAAAAATAAAACACCTCAAACACAGTTTAATTTTTTAAAAATAGGCTTAATGCCTCAAGACAGAAGTGCGCTTCATAAAAGAATTGAATTAAGAACTAAAGAGATGATTAAAAGAGGATTTTTGGATGAGGTCAGGGGGCTTTTAAAGGACTACCCTGAGCTTGGCGAGCAACATTCCTCTATGCGATGTGTAGGTTACCGACAAATACTAAATTCCATGAATAAAAAAATTGAATTGGAAGACCTAACAGAAATGATTGTAATTGCAACGAGACAGCTTGCAAAAAGACAATTAACCTGGATGAGGGGTATGAGCCATATGAATTTATTTGACCCATTTAGCCCAAAAAAAGAAAACCTGGTAAAGTCACTCATAGGAAAATTTCTGGAGAGCTAATTAATTAGTTTTGCTAATTTTTCTTCTAAGTCTTGTGTAAAATTTTTTGGTTTAAATAAATCACTATCTTTCTTTAAATTTAATATTTTGCGTTTCAGGGATAAAAGTTTTTTTGGGGTATAGGCTAGCTCAATTGCTTTTTCTTCGTACTGCTCCATTGAAGAAACGATTAATTCTGGACAGCCTATTTTAGTTAGGATGCTTCCAGCAACTCTACTTGCAAAAGTTTCACCCGATAAT
>JABHXS010000037.1 GCA_018657165.1 Nitrosomonadales bacterium | reverse complement strand
TTGGTGAGCACCCTAAGTGGGTACAAATTCCTACCATTACTAGCAAATTAGGTTTTATAGACCGGGTTGCATTTTGACAATTTTTGGGTTGTTGTGGTGACTTTGATTCGGGATCTGTCAGAATTTCCTTATCATTCAAACTCGATAACATCTCTTCTGTTCTATTTAAAATCCAAACTGGCTGACCTCGCCATTCAGCTGTCTTAAGTTCGCCCTTAGGGACTTGTGTTATATCATATTCTACAGGCGCCCCTGCGGCTTTGGCTTTTTCACTTGGGCTCATACTTGAAACAAAAGGCACACCTAAGGCACAAACACCTACTGCGCCCGTTGCAGAAGTTGCAGCCAACAAAAATTTTCTTCGACTTACATCGATTTTTTTATTGTTTTTTGCCATTCTAAGTTAATCCTTTAACGTCCTTACGTTGTTTGTTTCACAAAAAGAGTTGATATTATAAGTTATAACGAGCAATAAAAAATACCTAAATTTCAGAAAAAAGCCATTTCGTTGATGTAAAACAATTAATTTTTAAATAATTTAGTAGAAATTAATACTCCCATCTCGAACAAAAGGATAACGGGAATTGCTAGTAAAATTTGAGATATCACATCAGGTGGAGTAAAGATTGCAGCAAAAATAAAAGCCCCTACATAAATATAAGCCCTATTCGACTTTATTTTTTTAATACTGAACAACTTAAATTTAACAATTGAAATAAGAACAATTGGTATCTGAAAGGCGATACCAAAAGCAAAAAATAAGGCCAAAATCATCTCAAGATATTGAGAAATATCAATCATTAAGTCAACATTTCCTGGAGCCATTACAATAAAAAATCTAAAAATATTGGGGAATAATATTAGGTAAACGAATACTAAACCCGCAACAAATAAACAAAAACTTAAAATCGATGCTGACAGAATAAAAGCCTTTTCTTTTTTATATAATCCTGGTTTGATAAATTTCCATATTTGAGAAAAAATAAAAGGTAAAGAAATTATTAAAGCAACAAATAAGGTAATTTTAAAAGGAGCAATAAAAGTAGCTGTTAACTTTGTTGAAATTAAGCTGCCATTTACAGCTGATAATTGATCGATTAGTGGTTCTGCAAAAAATTCATATATTTCATTTGAGAAAGAAAATAATGAAATAAAAATCACCAAAAATATAATGGATGATTTTATTAAAACCGTCCGTAAGTCTTTAAAATGAGATAAAAATAATGTTTGTTTTTTCAAATCTTTTTTGTGGTTTTCTTAACTTCATTTTTCAAAATTTTAAACTCATTTTCAATTTTTTTTAATTCTTGAAATTTATCTTCTCTTTCAATTTCTTCCTTAATATCCAACAAGGAACTTTTTGCTTTTTTGTATAGCTTAGCCATAGCTTTAAAGAGGGTTGGAAACTTCTTAGGAGATATAAAAATGACCGCGACAAACAATACAATACAAAGCTCAGCAAAAGAGATATCAAGCATAATCTTTATTTAATTTGTTTTTTTGTTTTTTTGTTTTTTTTTGACTCAGCTTTATCGTTTATCCCCTCTTTAAAGCTCTTTATAGCTGACCCTAAGTCACCACCTATATTTTTTAACTTTCCTGCTCCAAAAATTATTACAACAATTAATAAAATTATTAGTAATTCTGTAGTCCCTATCATAATTCTAACTCCTTTAAATTTTAGCTAACTCTTCACTTCCACCATATACATGAAAATGAATATGAAAAACTTCTTGGCCACCTTTTTCTCCTGTATTTATCATCATTCTAAACCCCTCAAGGCCATTGTCTTTTGCCAACTTTGGTGCCAATAGCATCATTTTGGAAAGCAACTCTTTATGTTTTTCTTCACAAGAAAATAGATTTTCAATATGCTTTTTTGGAATAATTAATAAATGCACTTTATCGATGGGATTAATATCTTTAAATACAAGCAATTCTTCATCCTCATACAGGATGCTAGCGGGGATTTCTTTTTTTACAATTTTACAAAAAATACAGTTATCCATATAAGCTTTACTTTTTAACTCTATTTAATTTTTCTTCTATGCCAGATATACCCTGTCTCTTTTTAAGCTCATTCGTTATATCCTCAACAGATAGATTTTTTTTTGCTAAAAGAACTAGACAATGAAACCATAGATCAGCTACCTCATGAATAATGTCACTTTTATTTTCAAATTTTGCCGCATCAATGACCTCAAAAGCCTCTTCTTCAATTTTTTTTAAAATTTCAATTAAGTCCTTTTGTTGAAGCATTGCTGTATATGAGGCTTTAGGGTTTTCATTTTTCTTTGATTTGATAATAGTCAAAAGATGTTCTAAGAATTCATCTTTCATTTTTCATCCTT
>JABHXS010000092.1 GCA_018657165.1 Nitrosomonadales bacterium | reverse complement strand
TTCCTTCTAAATTCTATATTTTTAAATTTTTGGTAATGTAACGCCACTCTGGCCTTGATATTTACCCCCTCGGTCTTTATATGATGTTTCACATAATTCATCCGATTCAAAAAACAAAACCTGAGCGCAGCCTTCTCCTGCATAAATTTTCGCAGGTAACGGGGTTGTGTTGCTAAATTCCAGTGTTACATACCCCTCCCATTCGGGTTCAAAAGGCGTAACATTGACTATGATTCCACATCTCGCATAAGTTGATTTGCCAACACAAATTGTTAGAACGTTTCTTGGGATTTTGAAAAATTCAACAGTTCTTGCAAGAGCAAATGAATTTGGTGGGATAATACAATGATCACCATTGAACTCCACAAATGAATTTGGATCAAAAGACTTTGGGTCAACTATGGTGTTGTTAATATTTGTAAATACTCTGAATTCTGGGGCACACCTAATATCATAACCATAACTCGATGTTCCATACGACACAATTTTTTGGCCGTCTATATCTCGAACCATCTTTGGTTCAAATGGGCTAATCATTTCATTCTCTTCAGCCATTTTACGAATCCATTTATCAGACTTGATTGTCATTTTTTCTCCTAATTGAAGTTATGAAAAAAAATATTATGGTTATACAAAGGCTAATAATATTATTTTTTCCAAAACTGATTTTCGTCCTCAAAAATAATTTTTGATTCTTTTGGATCAAATTCACCAGGTTTATATTGAATAGGTTTAGATTTATCATTAGACCAATACTCAATAATTGGATCAACAAGCTTCCATGCAGCCTTCACCTCATCAATATGAAGAAATTTTGATTGGTCTCCGCTTAGAAGATCTAGCATCAATGTCTCATAGGCATCGATGGTCTCATCACCTTGAACACGGTTATTTCCTTTAAGTGTAGTTTGTCTATTTTGATTCATATCTAGACCAGGCTGGAGGGTAGTTAGCTCAAACGAAGTGGTCTCGTTTGGTTGAATGTTTATTGTTAGCCAATTATCGTGATCTTTAAATTTGATAGCGATGGAAGTTGAGTTTTCATAAAGCCTTTTTGCTGTCCTCAGATAAATAGGCACCTTTTCCCATCTTGAATTTTTAATAAATAATTTGATGGCAGCATATGTTTCAATAACACTATCTGGATTCTCAACTTCGGCTAAATAACCTTCAACCTTATCCCCATTGATGTGTCCTTCAGCATACTGACCACGAAAGGCGAAATTTGTAATCTTATCTAATGGAACGGCTGCAATGGATTCTAAAAGTTTTATTTTTTCAAGCCTTACATCATCAGGGCTCATGGTTTTTGGCTTTTCCATTGTAACGAGCGCTAACATTTGTAAAAGATGACTTTGTATCATATCTCTAAGTGCGCCTGTAGCTTCATAAAAAACAGTCCGATCACCTACACCCAACGTCTCATGGTTTGTGATTTGGATTTGCTCAATATGTTTATTTGACCATAGTGGCTCTAATACTGAGTTTTTAAAACGGGTGGTCATAATATTTTGCAGAGAAAATTTACCAAGATAATGGTCTATTCTATATATTTGACTTTCCTTAAGGTGCTCCTCGATTGAACTTTGAAGCTCGATTGCGGTTTTAAGACAAGTGCCGAAAGGCTTCTCAATAAGCACCCTTCTCCAAAAACCTGATTCACTCAGTAAATTGACTTCTGATAGTTGTTTTACAATGAGAGCAAAATCTGAGGGTCTTACAGATAAAAAGAAAGCAAGATTTTGAGGAAAAACCTCTTTATTTGCCAATTTTTCTGCAAACTTTACAAAAGCCTCTGGATCATCCGGCAAATTTGCATGATAGTAATTTCTTTTTATAAATCGTTCAAATACATTTTTATCATAAGATTTGAATTTTTTATCAAGCATTTCTTTGATATTAGAATGCCATTCATTTTCCTCAACCTCCTGCCTACCTACTGACAAAATTTTCATATTTTTTGGAAGTTTGCCAGCTTCATCTAAATGAAAAAGCCCTGGTATTAATTTAACTTTTGCTAAATTTCCTCTTGCGCCAAATAATACAAGTGTGGAGTTATCAATCATGTCTTAATTAACCTTTCTTTTTCATAATGTGGCCACCAAAGGCATTTCTCATTATAGATAGTATTTTATATCCATAACCCTTAGACCTCTCTTGGCTTCTAAACCTCACCTGAAGCGCCTGAGTTAAGACTGGTGCAGGGATACCTTGTTCGATTGCTTCAACTGCAGTCCACCTTCCTTCACCAGAATCTGCTACAAAGGGTGCAATCTCCTCTAAACCTTGGTCACTTTTTAACGCCTCTGCTGTTAAGTCTAATAACCAACTTCTAACAACTGAGCCATGTCGCCAAAGCTCCGTCACATTTGCAACATCAATATTGAACTCTTCTCTACCTTTTAAAAGCTCAAGCCCCTCAGCAAATGACTCCATCATTCCGTACTCGATTCCGTTATGAATCATTTTAGTAAAATGTCCAGATCCAACTGGCCCAACATGTAACCAACCAGTTTGTGGTGTTGGAGCTAGCGCTCTTAGCACAGGTTCAACAGCTTTCGCAACCTCAGGGGAAGCCCCAACCATCAAGCAATAACCATTATCCAATCCCCAAACACCTCCTGATGTTCCGCAATCCATAAAGCCAATGTTGTATTCTTCAAGCATCCGTCCCATTTTTACACTCTGCTTAAAATTTGAGTTACCTCCATCTACAATGATATCGCCCTCGCTTAGCAGTGGAATAAGATCAGCAATTTGTTTTTTTGTAACCTCTCCAGCTGGAAGCATCATCCATACAATTTTTTGACCTTCAAGTTTTGATAAAGCATCTTCAACAGAAGATGACGGTATTAAATTTTCACTACTTTCTAAGTTTTTTATAGTATCTGCATGATTATCGTATCCCACTACTGAAATACCATTTCGTATGAGTCGAGCAGACATGTTTCCACCCATTTTACCAAGACCAAGCATTGCAATTTTCATTTTTTTTCCCTTTGATGTAGGTTTAAAGTTTGTTAATCTTTTGGATTAATTTATTTTTTTTCAGAAGATTGGCATTATACTCCAATCTTGTTACAAATAGTTTTGAATTTAATCTAAGGTAATTTATGAAATCAACTGTCAACGCTTGGCTCTCATGTAAAAGTCAAAAAGAATTTGAACTAAAAATAGTTGAGAGGATTGTTACTTACGCAGCTAAAGCCATTAAGGATAAAGGTAGTTTTTCTCTTGTTTTGGCGGGAGGAAATACCCCAGCAAGGATATACGAAGCACTTACAAAAATAAATTGTGACTGGAAAAATTGGCATATTTATTTTGGTGATGAAAGATGCCTTCCTGTGAATCATAAAGAGCGCAATAGCGTAATGGCTGATGAAAGTTTTTTTTCAAAAATACCAATTCCTAAGAATCAGATTTATATCATTCCTGCTGAACTCGGAGAGCAAGAAGGCGCTGAGGTATACAATAAAAAGCTGAACCCAGAAATGGTTTTTGATCTTGTGCTTTTGGGTTTGGGTGAAGATGGGCATATGGCAAGTATTTTCCCCAATAGTAAGCTTGATTACAAAAAACAGGTTACTCCAATCACAAACGCACCAAAACTACCACAAAATAGAGTTTCATTGACTCCAGAAAGACTAAGTAAGTCGAATTATGTAATTTTTATAGTTTCAGGAAAAAGTAAAAAAATCGCTTTAGAGAAATTCAAAAATTCTGAAAATATTCCTGCGACAAAAGTTTCAGCCCTAAGGGATTTATCTGTTGTGAGTTTTGATACTGACTAACCGTTTTTATCTATCACAATTTTTGGAAACTTGGCTGAATGATCTTCACTAATATCAGCAACCTTAGATGCAGTTTTTATAGCTATTTCAGAAAAAATCTTTGTAATAGGGGAGCTCATATCGTTGGCAACAGTAGGCTTTCCATTATCTAGATCTTTTCTTATTTTAATATCAAGTGGAAGGCTTCCTAATAAATCAACATTATAATCTTTACTCATTCTAACCCCGCCATCTTTTCCAAAAATGTGTTCCTCATGACCACAACCTGAACATACATGAAGTGCCATATTCTCCAAAATACCAAGTATAGGAACATTGACCTTTTCAAACATTTTCAAACCTCTTCTGGCATCAAGTAATGATATATCTTGTGGGGTTGTTACTATAATTGCTCCTGTTACTGGAATCTTCTGTGCTAGCGTTAGCTGGATATCACCAGTTCCAGGAGGTAGATCAATTAATAAATAATCAAGATTGCTCCATTTCGTTTCTCTTAATAATTGTTCAAGTGTTGATGTGACCATTGGCCCTCTCCAGACCATAGGTGTTTCCTGATCAACTAAAAAGCCAATAGACATAACTTGAATATTATGAGCTACTAAGGGGTCCATTGTCTTACCATCAGTACTATTAGGCCTCTGATCTATACCAAGCATTTTTGGCTGGCTTGGACCATATATATCCGCATCTAATATACCAACATTTGCCCCTTCTGCTGAGAGGGCTAGCGCTAAATTTGCTGTAGTTGTAGACTTACCAACCCCACCTTTCCCTGAGGCTATAGCAATGATATTTTTTACATTAGGTAACGTTTGCACTCCAGCTTGCGCTTTATGTGATTTAACTTTGGTGGTTATATTTATATTTATTTTATGACTAGTGAGTTCTTGGATACCTTTTAGTATTATATTTTTTAATTCAGCAATTGGATTTTTTGCGTAAAAACCTAATTGAAGGTCAATCTGAACATGACCTCCGTCACATACAATCTTCTTAATATTTCCTTCATTAAAGGCCTGTTTATTTAATATCGGAAATTTAAGGGCTTTAAGATAATCTTTAATTTCTTTTTCTATTTCCATTACACGCTTCCATTTCTAAGGTTTTATAATGTGCATTCGCATTTTTGTTTGCTAGAATAGTGAATTATAGAATAAATAATCCAACTAATGCGCAAACTTCTTGTAACATCTGCTCTTCCTTATGCCAACGGGAGTATCCACCTTGGTCACTTAGTGGAATACATTCAAACTGATATCTGGGTTCGTTACCAAAAGATGTCAGGCAATGAAACATATTATATCTGTGCTGATGATACGCATGGAACGCCCATTATGCTAAAGGCAGAAGAGGAAAAAGTCACACCAGATGATTTAGTTAAAAGAGTCCATCAAGAGCACGACGCAGATTTTAAAGCATTTAATGTTAATTTCGATCATTTTTACTCAACAAATTCAATTGAAAATAGAGAGCTGTCCGAATCTATATATAACTCACTAAATGATAATGACAAGATTTTATCAAAAGAGATTGATCAATTTTTTGATGAAGCAAAACAAATGTTTTTGCCTGATAGGTTTATTAAGGGAACATGTCCCAAATGTAAGGCTGAAGATCAATATGGTGACTCATGTGAAAAATGTGGGGCAACTTACAGCCCTACAGATTTAAAAAATGCATATTCAGTTCTTTCTGGAACTGAGCCAATAAAGAAAAAAACTCTTCATTACTTCTTCAAGCTTTCAGAGTGTGATGAATTTTTAAAAAAATGGACAGAGAATGAGACATTGCAGCTTGAAGCTAAAAATAAGTTAAAGGAATGGTTTGA
>JABHXS010000057.1 GCA_018657165.1 Nitrosomonadales bacterium | reverse complement strand
CGTTTAGCTGGAATTAAGCAGCTAAAGCGTAGTTATCGTCATTTGCGATTACTGTTTTTCTAGTTTATTAACGAGGTACCTAGAAGCCTCGGTATGCACTGATCTGTTTTGTAACCCACGTCGAAACCGGGTCAGCCCCAAAACAAGTTTCTATTATACTACTTTCCCTTATTTGTTGCGCTGAGAATCTGTTTTCTCTCCCTATTCCAGTCTTTTTCTTTCTCGGCTTGCCTTTTGTCGTATTGCTTTTTCCCTTTTGCTAGGCCGATTTCACACTTAATTTTACCCTTTTTAAAGTGCATATCTAATGGGACTAACGTAAAACCTGAACGTTCAACTTTACCAATCAGCTTTGCTATTTCATCGTGATTTAAAAGTAGCTTTCGGGTACGAATATTATCTGGGTTAATATGAGTTGATGCGCTCCCCAAGGGTGTGATATGGCATCCTAATAGGTAAATCTCTCCCTTTTGGATAATGACGTACGCCTCTTTAATATTAACTCTATTATCACGGATTGCCTTAACTTCCCATCCCTCTAGGACGATACCTGCTTCGTATTTATCCTCTACAAAGTAGTCATGGAAAGCTTTTTTATTTTGTATAATGCTCATAAGGAATGTTAATTTTTTTATCTTTTAATTGTACGCTATAAGTAATATTATCACCTCATGGTATCCATCAAAAAAAGTGCATTAGTTTTACACTCAAGAGAAAAAATGTTTACCTTAGTTGATAGTGTTGAGGATTACTCAAGCTTTCTTCCTTGGTGTGGGGGGACTGAAATCATTGAAAGATCTGATAAGATTACTAAGGCCTCCATTCAAATTAATTATCATGGCGTCAAACAAACCTTCGCCACAGAAAATAATAAAACCTTTCCCGACAAAATGGTTATTAATTTAATTAATGGACCCTTCAAGGAGCTGCAAGGTGAATGGCGATTTAAGAAATTAGATAAAAATGCCTGCCGAATAGAGTTAGAATTACATTATCAATTTAGCAACATTATTTTAGATAAACTCATTTCACCCGTATTTAACATGATTGCAAACACATTCATTGATAACTTTGTTAAAGAAGCCAATAGGAGAGATAATGCCTGATCAAATAATGATTGAAGTATCTTACGCATTGCCTAGAAAACAAATAATCATCCCCATCAGGGTGCCGAAAGATATTAACGTTAAGCAGGCTATTGAGAAATCAGGCATACAAAAAAAATTTCCAGATATAGATCTAACCAAAAACCTCGTGGGAATTTTTGGAAAACAAACCTCACTTGATCATACACTTAGGGATAGAGATCGCATTGAAATTTATCGGCCATTAATTGCAGACCCAAAGGAAATAAGGAGAAAAAGAGCGGCAGAAGGAAAGCAAATGAAAAAAGGTAGCTAACTTTTTTTAAAATTTCCATCGATTTTTATTGGCGATTCTGTATAATCTCCTTTTGCGCGATAAGGAAAATAATATGCGTCTACCCAGCAAAGCATTAACATTTGATGATGTACTTCTTGTTCCAAATCATTCAAACGTCCTTCCAAAAGACGTCTCATTACAAACGAAATTAACCAAAAAGATCAGCCTTAATATTCCGGTTATATCTGCTGCCATGGATACAGTGACAGAGGCCAATATGGCAATTGCACTGGCTGAGCAAGGCGGTATGGGTATTGTTCATAAAAACTTAACCCCTCAAAGACAAGCTAATCGTGTTGATAAGGTAAAGCGTTTTGAGTCAGGTGTGGTGAATGATCCAATCACAATTGATCCAAACATGTCCGTTGATGAAGTTATGCAAATCACCCGAAAGAATAAAATATCAGGCCTTCCTGTTGTTGAAAAAGATAAGGTTGTTGGCATCGTCACGAATCGGGATTTACGATTTGAAACCAACCTCGCCCAACCAATTAAAAATGTAATGACTCCAAGAGATCAGCTTGTAACTGTTAAAGAAGGTGCGGCTAAAGAAGAAATTATGAGGCTTCTTCATCAAAACCGAATTGAGCGACTACTTGTGATTAATGACAAAGACGAGCTTAAGGGCCTTATTACAGTTAAAGACATCCAAAAATCAACAGACCATCCTTTTGCTTGTAAAGATGAACATGGCAGACTTAGAGTGGGTGCGGCAATTGGTGTTGCTAATGACACTGAATTAAGAACAGAGCTGCTTGTTCAGGCTGGGGTAGATCTTTTGATTGTAGACACAGCTCACGGTCATTCTCAAGGCGTTTTAAATCGGATTAAATGGATAAAGAAAAATTATCCTAAGGTTGAGGTGATTGGAGGAAACATTGCAACCTCTGATGCTGCGTTAGCTATGGTAGATTACGGTGCTGATGGAGTTAAGGTCGGCATAGGGCCTGGTTCAATTTGTACGACAAGAATTGTTGCGGGTGTTGGAGTTCCTCAAATTACTGCTATCAATGAAGTCTATAAGGTCTTAAAGAAGAAGGATATCCCTTTTATTGCAGACGGAGGGATAAGGTTTTCTGGAGATGTAGCTAAAGCCATCGCTGCAGGAGCGAACTCAGTTATGTTAGGCAGCATGTTTGCAGGTACCGAAGAAGCCCCCGGTGAAGTAGAGTTATTTCAAGGAAGGTCGTATAAATCATACCGCGGCATGGGGTCCATAGGAGCTATGCAAAAAGGCTCTAGTGATCGTTATTTTCAAGATGGTGAAAGTAATTCAGATAAATTAGTGCCTGAGGGCATTGAAGGTCGTGTTCCATTTAAAGGAACCGTTGTAAATGTTATCCATCAGCTTATGGGAGGCCTAAGGGCGTCAATGGGTTACGTGGGTGTTGATACAATCCCAAACATGCATAAGAAAGCGAAATTTATTGAAATTACTAATGCTGGGATGAAAGAGTCCCACATTCATGATGTTCAGATAACAAAGGAAGCGCCTAATTATCGAGTCGACTAAAGTCACTCTCTTATTTAATTATTTCGAATAGATTCTTGATGGATAAAATTTTAATCATTGATTTTGGCTCACAATACACTCAACTTATTGCAAGGAGAGTGAGGGAGTTGAATGTATACTGCGAAATTTTCCCCTATGATGCCAATATTGAAAAAATTAAATCCTTTGAAGCTAGCGGGATTGTTCTGTCCGGTGGTCCAAATTCGGTTTATGAAAACGAAACGCCTAGTGTTGCCCCCAGTATTTTTGACTTAGGCCTCCCTATTTTGGGTATTTGCTATGGCATGCAGACAATGGTAAATCAATTAGGTGGAAAAGTTGTAAATAGCAATGAAAGGGAATTTGGATATGCGGAAATAAGGGCTCATGGACATTCTGATTTATTAGTAGATATTGAAGATAAAAAGAATGAGCAAGGACATGGGTTATTAGACGTATGGATGAGCCATGGCGACAAGGTAAGTAAGCTGCCTGATGGTTTTGAAATCATTTGCAGCAATCAATCAACCCCAATAGCTGGGATCGCAAATAAATCCAAACATTTTTATGGATTACAATTTCATCCCGAAGTCACTCACACAAAAAAAGGTGATGAAATAATCAAAAGCTTTGTGATCAATATTTCAAGGTGTAATCCCGAATGGAATATGCCAAATTATGTTGAGACCGCAATAAAAAAAATTCAAGAAACCGTAGGTGCTGATGAGGTAATTCTAGGGCTTTCAGGGGGGGTAGACTCTTCTGTGGCCGCTGCTTTAATACATAAAGCCATAGGTGACCAACTGACCTGTATTTTTGTTGATCATGGACTACTTAGATTGAATGAAGCCGAAACAGTGATGCGAACATTTAAGAAAAATTTAGGTGTTAAGGTTATCCATGTCAATGCAGAAAACAAGTTTTTAAATGACCTGAAGGGTATAACTGATCCTGAAGAAAAAAGAAAAGTCATTGGTCGTGATTTTGTAGAAATATTTCAGGAGGAATCTAATGAATACAGTGGTGTTAAATGGTTAGCCCAAGGAACCATATACCCTGATGTTATTGAATCCGCAGGCGGCAAAACCAAAAAAGCACATAACATTAAAAGTCATCATAATGTAGGTGGGCTCCCAGACACACTAAAATTAAAATTACTCGAGCCATTAAGAGACCTTTTTAAAGATGAGGTTAGAAAATTAGGGGTTGAGCTTGGTCTTCCAAAAGATATGGTTTACAGACACCCCTTTCCTGGTCCCGGGTTAGGTGTCAGAATTTTAGGTGAAATAAAAAAAGAGTTTGCTGACTTATTAAGAAGTGCAGATGCAATTTTTATTGAAGAGCTAAAAAAATCAGGTTGGTATGAAAAAACGTCTCAAGCATTTGCGGTTTTCTTACCGGTTAAATCAGTTGGCGTTATGGGTGATGCCAGAACATACGAATATGTTGTTTCCCTGAGGGCGGTTGTTACTTCAGACTTCATGACTGCGCATTGGGCGGAGCTACCTTATGAGTTATTAGGCAAAGTCTCAAATAGAATTATCAACGAAGTCAAAGGCATTAATCGAGTTGTTTATGATATTTCCGGAAAGCCCCCTTCAACTATTGAGTGGGAGTAATGACAAGATTAAAACCAATAGATTAAATCAATGGCAAATTTTGATACACAAGTTGATATTATTTATTTATGGGTTAATTCCGACGACATAAATTGGCAAAAAAAAAGACGTGAGTCTTTTAGGTTTTTTTCAAAAACAAACAAGGATGATTTAGCTCTCTTCGCTAATGCTGATGGGCGGTTTCGCGATAATGGCGAACTCCTTTTCAACCTAAGGTGCCTGGAAAAATTTTTTCCAGATCATGGTCACGTTTATATTGTGACAGATGAACAAAGACCTAATTGGTTGGTATCAAATAATAAAGTTACCATCATTGATCACCGCGATATTATTCCAAAGAAAATAAACCCTATTTTTGCATCAGCCCATATTGAATCTTATATCCATCACATCCCCAACCTATCAGAAAGGTTTTTTTATCTTAATGATGATATTTTTTTTGGAATGCCGGTAGATACAAACTGGTGGTTCAATGATAAATTAAAATATTTCTATGATAATGAACCTCATGAAAACTATAAAGAATTACAACCACATTTACTCTCACCTATTAATTCGTCTATACAATCAAACCTATGGTTGATAAAGGAATATAAAAATTATATTCATCAAAATATACCCTTAGCTCATGCTCCAAGACCATATAGAAAGACCCTTCTCCTGGAGATTGAAAAGAAAGCAACTGATTTATTTGATGAAGTGAGATCCGTTAACTTTAGATCATGGGACAAACCTGGTGTATTAGTTGATTTTGTGCCTAGGTGGCTTGAACATCATCAATATGCACAAATAATTCAAACAGATTATTTATATATTGAAAGCGGCTCAAAAGATATTGAAATGAAATTAAATTTACTCACTCAAAAATTTGGTAAAGTGCCATTCTTTTGTATAAATGATACATGTGACGATGCAAATCCTGATGACATAAGGTTACAATTAGTAAAAAATGAGATGCAAAAATTGTTACCGAATAAATCTAGTTTTGAAATTTAATATTTTTACCCAATTTTAATAAGTAACTCATCCATTATAATTAAATAAAAAAGCCAAAGTATGGATCCTTTAACACAAGGCACAATCGGTGCCGTGCTGCCACAAACATTCGGAAAAAAGAATTTGGGTTTAATTGCTATGCTTGGATTCTTATCTGGAATGGCACCAGATTTAGATATTTTCATCCATTCGGCAAGTGATCCGCTATTATTTCTTGAATATCACCGTCAATTTACCCATTCAATTATATTTATTCCCTTTGGCGGGCTTGTCTGTGCAAGCTTTTTATACTTATTATTTAAAAAAATTAGCACCTTCAATTTCAAGGAAACATGGCTGTATAGCACTTTAGGTTATGGAACACATGGGTTAATTGATGCTTGCACAAGTTATGGGACATTACTTTTCTGGCCTTTTAGTGATGTACGGGTTGCATGGAATCACATTTCTATCATAGACCCCCTCTTTACCCTACCCATTCTATTATTTGTAATCATCGCCATAGTTAAAAAAAATAATATTTATGCAAAAATAGGAGTAGTTTGGGCAACGTCATATCTATTATTAGGGATGTACCTACATACTATTGCTTTAAATATTGGAAAAGGAATTGCAGAAGAAAGAGGTCAGGATATTATCAGGATACAAGCAAAGCCAAGCTTTGGAAATTTAATTCTATGGAAAATAATTTATGAAACAAATAATCATTTTCATGTAGATGCCATAAATTTACTTTTTGATGAAATAATAGAAGGAGAAAGTATTAACAAGTTAAATCTAGAGAAGGATTTTCCATGGTTAGAAAAAGGTTCTCAGCAATATAAGGATGTTGAAAGATTTAGATGGTTTAGCAATAACTTTTTAGCTGTTAATCCAACCAATTCCGATCAGATTATTGATATAAGATATTCTGAGATTCCAAATGAAATTGG
>JABHXS010000051.1 GCA_018657165.1 Nitrosomonadales bacterium | reverse complement strand
GCACTGGCAGTTGAAGGTTTGCAATCCTCGATCGATAGAACTTGTGCATGTGTTGAGGCTGGTGCGGATATGATTTTTCCTGAGGCAATAAATGATTTAGAAACCTACAAAAAGTTTACTCAAGCTGTCGATGTACCTGTGCTGGCAAATATCACTGAATTTGGTGCAACCCCATTGTTTTCTTTGGATGAATTAGATTCTGTTGGTATAGCTATCGCCCTTTACCCTTTGAGCGCCTTTAGAGCGATGAATAAAGCAGCTCTCAATGTATACAAAGGTCTCAGGGAAGAAGGAACACAAAAAAATTTGATTGAACATATGCAGACCAGAGAGGAGTTATACGAATATCTTGATTATCATGAATACGAAAAAAAACTCGATCGACTTTTTAAAAAAGAAAAAGACTGAGGAGAATAATACATGTCAATTGAACCTAAAAAAGTAAAAAAAGGTGTCGCTTTGGCTGGGGTTAATGCTGGGACGACAGCAGTTTGCACAGTCGGTCATTCAGGGAACGATTTACATTATCGTGGATACGATATTCTAGAGTTGGCTAAAAAATGTTCATTTGAAGAAGTGGCTTTTTTATTGATTCACGGTGAACTTCCAAACGTCTCTGAGTTAAATATGTACAAAAACCAATTAAAGAAATTGAGAGATATACCTGCTCATCTCAAAACAGTTTTAGAACAAATTCCGAAAGATGCGCATCCTATGGATGTTATGCGCACGGGATGTTCGATGCTTGGGATTTTAGAGCCTGAAGCTAACGACCAAAATATAGATAAAACAAAAAAGATAGCAGATCGACTCATTTCATGCTTCAGTTCAATTTTAATTTATTGGTATAAATTTTCTCATGAAGGTATGCGTATCGAATGTAAAACAGATGAAGACTCCATTGCTGGACATTTCCTTCATCTACTCCATGGGAAGGCTCCCTCTTCATTGCATGAGAGATCTATGAATATTTCATTGATACTTTATGCTGAACATGAATTTAATGCTTCAACATTTGCTGCAAGGGTCATCACGGGGACATTGTCAGATCTATATTCCTCTATAACAGGAGCAATTGGCGCACTCAGAGGACCAAAACATGGTGGAGCCAACGAGGTAGCAATGGAAATCATCAGTCGCTACAACACACCCGATGAAGCTGAGGTTGATATAAGAGCTCGTATGGCTAAAAAAGAAATTATTATCGGTTTTGGCCATCCAGTTTATACAATTTCTGACCCTAGAAATGAGTGTATCAAAGAAGTATCGAGAAATTTATCTGAAGATTCTGGAAATATGAAACTCTTTGAGATTTCAGATCGCATTGAGAAAGTGATGTGGGAAGAGAAAAAAATGTTTCCTAATTTAGATTGGTATAGTGCCTCTTGTTACCACTTAATGGGTATTCCAACATCAATGTTTACTCCTATATTCGTTATATCAAGAACATCTGGTTGGGCGGCACATGCAATAGAACAAAGAATTGATAACAAGATTATTAGACCAAATGCTGAATATAATGGCCCAGCTGATAGACCAATTATTCCAATACAAGATAGATAAAAAGGAAAATTAAGATTGCACTCACATATTAAAAAGAATAATCAAAAACCCGATAAGATACTAGTCAATATCGCAAATTATGTATTTGATTACAAAATTGAAAGTAAAGAGGCTTTAGAAACAGCAAAACATTGCCTTATTGACACCTTAGGTTGTGGCTTAGAGGCATTGGACTACCCTGCCTGCGTTAGACATTTGGGGCCGATTGTACCTGGTTCCATTGTTCCAAATGGAACAAAAATTCCTGGAACTAACTTTCAACTTGATCCAATCAATGGGGCATTTAATATTGGGGCAATGATTCGATGGCTTGATTTTAACGATACTTGGTTGGCAGCCGAATGGGGTCATCCGTCTGATAATCTGGGTGGGATTCTTGCTGTAGCTGACTGGGTTTCGAGAACAAAAGTTTCAAACAAGGAAAAACCCCTTCAAATGAAAGTCGTTCTTGAGGCGATGATCAAAGCTCATGAAATACAGGGAGTTATTGCGTTAGAAAATAGCTTCAACCGTGTTGGGCTTGATCATGTTGTTTTAGTTAAAATTGCAACAACCGCTGTTGTATCAAAGATGCTTGGTGCATCAAAAGAACAAATAATAGATGCACTATCAAACGCATGGGTGGATGGCCAGAGCTTAAGAACTTATCGACATGCTCCCAATACGGGATCAAGAAAATCATGGGCTGCAGGTGACGCTACAAGTCGAGGAGTAAGATTAGCATTAATGATAATGAAGGG
>JABHXS010000110.1 GCA_018657165.1 Nitrosomonadales bacterium | reverse complement strand
GGAAGAATTAGAAAGTCCCTTGAAGAAAATAAATTTATTAATACAAAAATTTTAGCTTACTCTGCGAAATATGCTTCTTCTTTCTACGGTCCGTTTAGGGATGCTGTTGGCTCTCTAAAATTATTAGGAAAGTCTTCTAAAGAAACTTATCAAATGGATCCTGCCAATAGTGATGAGGCTTTAAATGAGGTGAAATTAGATATTCAAGAAGGTGCTGATATGGTCATGGTAAAACCTGGTATGCCCTATCTTGATATCGTCTTCAGGGTAAAGGAAACATTTAATAAGCCTACTTTTGTCTATCAGGTTAGCGGTGAGTACGCTATGATTATGGCTGCATCATCTAATGGCTGGCTTAATCAAGATGATGTTGTTTTAGAGTCACTAATATCATTTAGAAGGGCGGGTGCTGATGCAATCATTACTTATTTTGCATTAGAGGTAGCTCGTTTGATGAAATCAAAGCATTGATATCTAAAGATAGAACATTATTAAAGTTCAACCCTCTATTTTGTAAAAAGTTTTTCTTAAAATTAAAAAAGTCATTTTCAAAATAGACTTTTATCCCCGCTGAGATGGGCAGATTATCTAGATAGAATGTTGGAATAGATTTTATTGAATTTCCCCCTACCCTGCTATTCATTTTTACCTCTCTAAATTCATAAGAAATTTCACTATTTAAAATAATATACTCGATGTCTTTAAGATTATCGGTAAATAAATTAATCTTAATTTCAGGAAATTTTGGAATAATGCCTTCAGAAAGTTGATTCATTAAATGAGGCCTAAAATTTTTAAACATGCTCATCACATTGAGTGCTTGTGTTTTGAAATGCTCTAAGAATTCAATATCCACATCTTGATTAAAAATTTTATTGAAGTCTTTTATGGCGTTATCGATTTGTGAATTTGAAGGAAGGCTCATATTTTCATTTAGCCCTAATGATTTTGCGGCCTTTTTTTTGGCAAATAAATAATCTTCAATCCCCTCCTCCATTATCATTTGAGCGGCAAGGTTAGCTACTGATATTTTAATATTTTTAGAGGACATATTATTTTTAACTAAATTAGTTAATCACAAAGTAAGAATTATCATATGGCGGATATTCTTCATAAAAATACTCGTATAAACCATTTTCATCTGCATTATTCATCATGCCAGTTTTTTTATTAACTTTTAAGGGGGTAATTCCTTCGGGTTTAACTAAGTTTTTGATGGGATATTCTCTTAGCAAGGGCCTCATGTAATCAATCCAAATCGGCAACGCTGCACGCGATCCTGTCTCTCTATTGCCCAGTGGTTTGGGTTGATCAAACCCCATCCATGTAACAGTCACAATGTCAGAATTAAACCCGGCGAACCATGCATCCATCAAATCATTAGTAGTTCCTGTCTTACCTGCAATATCAGAACGCTTTAAAGTTTTAGCTTTTCTAGCGGTCCCATTTATAATGACTTCCTTTAATAGGTCATACATTATAAAAGCATTTCTAGGATCGATTATCCTTGGGGTTTCTTCATTTATCAGTCCGGCCTGAAGTTTAATCTTTCTGCCTTTTGAATCAATAATTCTATCAATATAGTATGGTGTTTTAAGATAGCCCCCGTTGGCGAAAACGCTATAGGCCCTTGCCATTTCCCAAGCCGTTGCTTCACCGACACCGAGGGCCATTGATAGGTAGGGTTTATATTTCTTTGGATTAAAACCAAAGCGAGCAATATAATCAAGCGCATATTCTGGGCCAATGTGCTTCAAAATTCTTATGGAAACAAGATTCTTGGATTTTGCTAATCCCTCCCTAAGCCTGATAGGCCCAGAAAATTTCTCATTATAGTTTTGAGGCACCCAATTTTCATTGGTGCCAAGATCCTTGGCAAGAATTTCTAAGGGCCCATCATTGATGATGGTGGAGGCCGTAATTCCTTTTTCGAGTGCACTAGAAATGATGAAGGGTTTGAAAATGGATCCGGGTTGACGATGCGCTTGAGTGGCGTGATTAAATTTGTTTTTTTTAAAACTAAAACCGCCGACAAGGGCAACAATTGCACCCGTGTTAGGATCCATTGAAATTAATGCACCTTCAACCTCGGGAAGTTGGGTAACAATCCAATCCTTATTTTTTTTCACAAACCTCATCACGGATCCCTGCTTAACTAATCTTTCCTCCGGGTTTTCCTTTGCCAAATCTTTCTTCAATAAGCCTAAATTTTTTCGATAAATAGTGATGTATTGGTTATTTTTAAGAAAAACTTCGATTTTGTAAGGCTTGGTGGATAAAACAACGCCGGGGATAAAATTGTTATAAGTTTTGAAAGGTCTTAGCGCTTTTCTTAAATGCTGGTTTTTTGTTTTTTTATCATTAAAGCTATCAGCATCAAGATCAATAAATCCCTCGGGTGCTTTAAGCTCTTGACGATTTAAATAGTTAATAATGCCATTTTCAATCGCTTGGTTTGCAACCTCCTGGTTTCTTTTTTTAATGGTGGTGATAACCTTTAATCCACTGGTATAAATACTATTGCCATATTCTTCGTACAAGACTTTTCTTACCATCTCTGCAATATAATCAGCCTGAATCTCATAACGAATATTTTTTTCAACTAGATCAAGATGTGCTTCGAGCGCTAATATGTATGAGGGCCTATCAATAAAGCCATACTTAAACATATTATTTAAAACGGTATGTTGTCTTGCCACAGCTAGGTCTGGGTTAGACAGGGGATTGTACCTGCTAGGCGCTTTTGGCAGACCTGCCAGCAGTGCAATTTCAGCTAGATTTAACTTCTCTAATGTCTTATTAAAGTATGTATTAGCAGCAGCAGAAAACCCAAAGGACCTTTGCCCAAGATAGATTTGATTGATATATAGCTCAAGTATTTCTTCTTTGGATAATTTATTTTCAATTTTTAGAGAGAGCAAGACTTCATTCATTTTTCTTTTTAAGGTTTTTTCAGAAGACAAAAAGAAATTTCGGGCAACTTGCATAGTGATGGTGCTTGCCCCCTCCCGACTCTGCCCAGTAAAGTTTTTCAGCGCCGCTCGGGCAATTCCAATAAAATCAATTCCAGGATGCTCAAAGAACCGCCTATCTTCAATTGCCAAAATAGCATTTATCATTTTTTGAGGGACATTTTCTATGGCAATAAAATCCCTTCTTTCCATACCAAACTCTTGAATTAAGTAATTATCTTTAGTGAAAATTTGCAAAGGCTCTTTGGGTCGATATTTTGAAAGGCTCTCAACATCAGGAAGCGTTGGGTATATCAAGGCTACTGTAAAAATAATAATTGCTAAACCCGATAGGCCGATGAGAAAGGGGAGCATTAGAATATTTTTTATCTTCGAAATCATGATATGGATTTGTAAATTTGTTATCGATATAAGTATATTATAGAGCTGAACATTATCATTATAAGTTTTAATTGATTTATAATTTTGTTTTAAATCAGGCTTGATATGAAAAAATATAAAAATATATATCTGATAGGTCTCATGGGGTCAGGTAAAACGACCTTAGGTAGAATTTTGTCCAAAAAATTGGATAAAGCTTTTTTTGATAGTGATCAGGTGCTTGAAGAAAAATTAGGCGTTAATGTGCCCATGATTTTTGAGTACGAAGGTGAGGCTGGTTTTCGTGAGAGAGAAAAGGATGTTTTAAAAGAGCTTGTGAGTAAAAAGGATATTGTTTTAGCCACAGGGGGCGGCATCATCCTCTCAGAATCTAATCGCAATCTTTTGTCTAAAAATGGGATAGTGATATATTTGAAATCTGATCAAAGGGATTTGATTTCAAGAATGAAGAACGATAAGTCCAGACCCTTGTTAAAAACAGGAAACATTGAGGCAATTATCAAAAAACTTTGTAAGGAGAGAGAGCCGCTTTACGAAGCAATTTCAGATTTTGAGGTATCGACAAAAAATAAACGAATCCATGAGGTCGTTAACGAAATTATTAGGATGATAAAATAACCCATGAAAACTATTCACATTCAATTTAATGAGAGAAGTTATCCTATTTATATTGGTCAAGATTTAATCTCAGATTATGATTTATTAAGCCAACACCTGCCTCATAAGAAAATTGCCGTCGTCACCAATAATCTGGTGGCTGATATTTACTTGAAACCACTTTTGGACTCTTTATCCCCTCATAAGGATGTCATATCTATCATCTTGCCGGATGGAGAAAAGTATAAAAATACGGACTCGCTGAATACCATTTACTCAGAGCTGCTTAAAAATAAGGCTGACCGAAACATTACGCTGATTGCATTGGGAGGGGGCGTCATCGGGGATATTACCGGCTTTGCGGCAGCAACCTATATGAGGGGGGTTAATTTTATACAGATGCCCACCACCCTGCTGTCACAGGTTGACTCATCCGTCGGTGGTAAAACGGGGATTAATCATCCGCAGGGTAAAAATATGATAGGGGCCTTTTATCAGCCTAAATGCGTCATTACGGATGTAAATGTGCTGAAGACTTTACCGAGTCGAGAATTATCTGCAGGTTTAGCCGAGGTCATTAAGTATGGCCTGATCCGTGATAGTAAGTTTTTTGAATGGCTAGAAGACAATATCCAATCATTGACGGAAATGAACCCGGAGTATTTAACTGAGGCGATACTGCGCTCTTGTCAAAATAAGGCAGACGTTGTTGAGGCGGATGAGTTTGAATCGGGTATTCGGGCAATATTAAATTTAGGGCACACTTTTGGGCATGCGATTGAGGTGGCAGAAGGTTATGGCAATTGGTTGCATGGCGAAGCTGTTGGGGTGGGAATGGTGATGGCAGCAAGGTTATCTCAGTGTATGGGTTGGCTTTCTGATGAAGATGTTAAACGTATTGTGAGGCTCATAAAGAACGCAGGCTTACCCACAGAGCCGCCAAAGATTTCAGTTGAAAAATACCTAGCGCTGATGATGCTTGATAAGAAAACAAAGGACGGGCAGATTAATTTAGTGCTTCAAAAAGCTATGGGCGAGGCCATCTTGACCAAGGACTATGATTTTAAAAAGCTTCGTCAAATATTAGAACAATCTCCTCACTAAATTTTTTCATGAATTTAAAACCTTTCGCCGCTGACCCCAAAAAAAGTTTAGGCAGGCAATTTAAAGAGGCGCCTTCAGAGCTTCGAAATGACTTCCAAAGAGATCGCGATCGCATTATTCACTCAGCCGCTTTTAGAAGGCTGGAATATAAGACTCAAGTCTTTGTGAATCATGAGGGCGACATGTTTAGGACGCGACTCACGCATTCTTTAGAGGTTTCTCAGGTTTCTAGGGGTGTGGCACGGACGTTGGGGCTTCATGAGGATTTGGCAGAGGCAATCGCACTGGCTCACGACTTAGGCCACACGCCTTTTGGTCACGCAGGGCAAAGCGCCCTAAATCAATGCATGAAAGAATATGGCGGGTTTGAGCATAACCTTCAATCGTTAAGGATTGTTGATGTTTTAGAAAATGATTACGTCGATTTTAAGGGGCTTAACCTAACGTTTGAGACAAGGGAGGGAATTTTAAAGCATTGCTCAAATAAGAATGCTTTAAAATTGGGGGTGATTGGCGAACGATTTATTAAAAATAAACAACCTTCACTTGAGGCACAATTGGTCAACTTTGCTGACGAGATTGCCTATAACCATCATGATATTGATGACGGTATTCGCTCAGGCCTACTTTCTTTCGACCAATTATGCGAGGTGTCATTTTTTAATGAAATAAGTGCGGAAGTAAAATCTGAATCACCTTCAATTAAAGATAGGCAACACATTAGGGCCACCATTCGAAGGATGATGAATTTTTTTATTATGGACTTATGTCATGAATCACAAGGCCATATAGACAAACAAAACCCAACCTGCATTGCTGATGTCCGAAATGCCAGCCCCATGATTGCCTTGTCAGAGGACATGTCAAAAAAACAACAATCATTAAAGCAATTTTTAAGGGCGGCGCTTTATTTGCACCCGAGGGTCCAGGCCATGACAGATAATGCGCATGATGTCATCAATGCATTATTTAAAACATTCATGAAGAACCCTGACTTAATTAATATTCATGAGACCCATAGCCAAAAGGATTTAGCTGTCCTGGTTTCGGACTATATCGCGGGCATGACAGATCGTTTTGCGATCCAAACGTTTAAAAAGCTGAGTCAGTAGATCTCATTTTCCAAACTTAGGCAACACACCATTTAAAGCGGGATTTGGCGAATGATGTTGTTTTAATGCAACAAAAGCATAGAAATGTGACAAAAAAAAGACAAAAAGCTTGCGATGTGGCATTTGGTTGTTAGATAATGAACCTAACTTTTGAAAAATACGTAATGTATTTATAGTTTTACGAAAGTTTTAAAGCTTTAAAAATTTTTTAAATTAAGGAGAAACATATGAATAACAAAATTAAATTAGCGGTAGCAGGTGCAGTATTAGCATCAGCTTCAGCAGCTAATGCAGGTATCACATGGGACGCTGGTGAGTGGACTGTGGATATGAACGGTAACGTTAATGCATTCGCAATTATGACTGACGGTGACGATTCTAACACTGTTACTGGTGGCCATGCGATTACTAAAAGTAATGATTCTGACATGTATTCTATCAATACAGGTCTTTTACCAAACTGGTTAGGCTTTACAGCAACAACACGTCAGAATAATCTTGATACATCTGTAACAATCTCATTCCAACCGGGTGCTAGTACAACTGCAGGCCTTATGGGCGGTGGTAGTGAAGAAGCACGTCAAGCATTCTTAACATTTGGTGATAAATCATGGGGTTCTGTTAAAGTGGGTAAAGATCTTGGTATCTTTGGTTCAACAGCGATTCTTAATGATATGACATTGCTAGGTACAGGTGCTCCTGCATCTGGTGCAGGTGGCGGAACTACTACATATGGTGGTATCGGTACTGGTTATCTTTATGCTGACTGGAAAGGTCAAATTTCATACACAACACCAAACATGAATGGCTTCCAAGCGACTTTAGGTATTACTCAACCATGGAATGCACAACAGACAACTGTTTCTCTGAGTGGCGCATCAACAGGCGCAACAGATGAATTTGGTTTCGGTGGTCAAGCATCTTACTCATGGACAGGCGACTTCGGCGGTAAAGTTTGGGCTGGTTTCTTCAGTCAAGAAGTGACAGGTCTTAATAATGGTGCTGCTACAGTTGCTCTTGTAACTGATTCGACAGATCGTGCTGACGCATATGAGGCTGGTGTTTCTTTATCATTTGGTAACGCAAACATTGTAGCTTACGGTTACTCTGGTGAAGGTGTTGGTACTACAATTCTGCTAAAGAATGGTTTTGATACAACTGGTAAAGCACGTGATTCTGACGGTGGTTATGTTCAGGGTACATACGTACTTCCAACTGGTACAAAACTAGGTGTAGCGTATGGTGTATCTAACCTAGATTTAGCTACAGGCGAAACTAATACTACGCTTGTTGAAGAAAACGAGAGAACAACAGTGGGCGTTTATCATCCATTAACTAAGCACTTAAACTTAGTGGCTGAATATAATAAAGTTGAGGCTACAAATCAAGCTGGCACAAGTAATGAGTCAGATACAATCGCTTTAGGCGCAATCTTATTCTTCTAGAATTTAATTCTAAGAGAACGTAATATTAAAAAAGGCTCCCTCGGGAGCCTTTTTTTTAATCACTAATTTTTAATCACTAAGATCAATCTCTAACTCTTTAATTTTTCGGGTAATCGTATTTCTGCCTACCCCTAATAATTTGGCTGCCTCCACCCTTCGTCCCTTGGTAAATTTTAAAGCCTGGATAATCAATTCTTTTTCAAACATGTGGGTGTAGTCCTTAAAAATATTCACTTCACCGGCCAGGAGTATTTTAGCAACCTCTCTCCCCATGTTCTCTTTCCAACTCGCGGACTCTGCTGCCAAAGATAAAGGCTCGCTATTTAATTCAGCGGGTAGGTCACTGACATTGATAACATTCCCTGGGGCCATCACCGTTAGCCAATGGCAAATATTTTCAAGCTGCCTGACATTGCCCTGCCAATATAAATTTTTTAAATACTCGGTAACCTCTGGCGAGAGTGATTTTAGTTTTACATTTAATTGCTTTGCACTTTTATTTAAAAAGTATTGTGACAAGAGGGGAATGTCTTCAACTCTATCTCGAAGGGGTGGCACCTTGATGCGAATTACATTGAGCCTGTGAAATAAATCCTCTCTAAATTCACCTGACTTAACTAAGGCCTCAAG
>JABHXS010000038.1 GCA_018657165.1 Nitrosomonadales bacterium | reverse complement strand
TACTACTTTTATATTATCCTTTTTTGCTAAAGCTACTATATCAGTTAAATAATATTCTTTTTGAGAATTATTATTTGTAATTTGAGATAACCAATTATTTAATTTAGAAGTATCCATGCACATAATGCCTGTATTAATTTCCGTTATTTTCTTTTCTTCCTCTGAACAATCCTTTTCTTCTACGATACCTTCTACTTCCTTTTTAATTCTTTTTATTCTTCCATAACCCTTAGGGTTATTTTTATTAAAAGTTAAAATACCTAAGCCATTCTTTGAAATATTTATAAGTGTTTTTAAATCATTGATATTTATTAAAGGTACATCTCCATACAAAACAATAGTCTGGGAGCCCTTAAGAAATGATGCGGTATATTTAACAGCATCCCCCGTGCCTAGTTGTTCTTTCTGGACAACCCAATTAATATTTTCTTTGGAAAATTCTTGTTCAACCAGATCAGACTTATAACCTACCACTACATTTATGTTGGTTGGATTTAAATTTTTGGCTGCATTAATCACATATTGCAATAAAGGTTGGTTTGATAATTTATGCAATACCTTAGGTTTTTCGGAAAACATTCTGGTACCTTTGCCGGCAGCTAAAATCACTACACTTAGTGTCATTTATTTTCCCTTTTTTAAAGAGTATAAACAAAAAAACAGCCTTTAGCTGCTTTTTTGGTTTTGCAATTTATATGCTACTTCTTTCTAAGTTTTGCAATTGCTTGGATTTGAGCAACTGCTTCCGCTAACTCTGCTTCAGCTAATGCAAAATCAATATCACTTCCTTTTTTGCTTAATGATTCTTCGGCCGCTTTTTTTGCTGCCTTAGCTTTAGTCTCGTCCAAGTCTTTACCGCGAATGGCTGTATCCGATAAAATAGTTATCTTACCGGGTTGTACTTCTAAAATTCCACCAGAAATATAAATCAAATCTTCATCTGATTTATTTATTTTCTTAATACGCACCGAACCGGCTTTTAATAATGTGATCATTGAGGCATGATTAGGATATATGCCTACTTCACCCATTTTGGCTGGAGCTACCACAAATTCAGCTTCTTCAGAAAGAATAGATTCCTCTGCGCTTACAACATCAATTTGAATTGTATTTACCATTTCGTCCTTTAATTATGAAACAGTTTTTGCTTTTTCAACTGCCTCTTCGATACTACCTACCATGTAAAAAGCTTGTTCAGGAAGATCATCATACTCTCCATCCACAATTGCCTTAAATCCTTTAATGGTGTCTTTCAAAGAAACATATTTGCCAGGAGATCCAGTAAATACTTCCGCTACGTGGAACGGTTGTGATAAGAATCTTTGAATTTTTCTTGCACGACCTACCGCCAGTTTATCTTCTGGTGCAAGCTCATCCATACCTAAAATAGCAATAATATCTCTTAGTTCCTTATACTTCTGCAGTGTTGATTGAACAGCTCTGGCTACAGCATAATGTTCTTCGCCGACAACTTGAGGGTCTAATTGTCTTGAAGTTGAATCAAGTGGATCAACTGCTGGATAAATACCTAATGATGCAATGTCTCTAGATAAAACAACGGTTGAATCTAAATGTTGGAAGGTTGTAGCTGGAGATGGATCAGTTAAATCATCTGCAGGCACATAAACCGCTTGAATCGAGGTAATGGATCCTGTTTTTGTTGAAGTAATTCTTTCTTGAAGTTTACCCATTTCATCAGCAAGTGTTGGTTGATAACCAACAGCCGAAGGCATACGGCCTAATAGTGCAGAAACTTCTGTCCCTGCCAATGTATAACGATAAATATTATCAACAAAAAATAAAACATCTCTTCCTTCATCACGAAATTTTTCTGCCATTGTAAGTCCAGAAAGTGCAACTCTTAATCGGTTACCTGGAGGCTCATTCATCTGGCCAAATACCATAGCGACCTTTGATTCCTTCATATTTTCTAGTTGAATCACACCAGCCTCTGCCATCTCATGATAGAAATCATTTCCCTCACGAGTTCTTTCACCCACACCTGCGAATACTGATAAACCAGAGTGTTGTTTAGCAATGTTGTTAATTAATTCGAGCATGTTCACTGTTTTACCAACGCCAGCACCGCCAAAAAGACCAACCTTACCACCTTTAGCAAAAGGGCACATTAAGTCAATCACCTTGATGCCGGTTTCTAATAATTCGATTGATGGAGATAAATCGTTAAATTCAGGTGCTTTTTGATGAATTGATCTAAATTCTTTTGAATCAATTTTGCCAACTTCATCAATTGGACGACCTAAAACATCCATAATTCTACCTAGGGTGCCTTCTCCAACCGGAACTTGTATGGGTGCGCCAGTAGATGCAAATTGAGTGCCTCTTGATAAACCATCAGATGAACCCATCGCAATAGTTCTAACAACACCATCACCTAATTGTTGCTGAACCTCTAAAGTTAAACCTGTTTCTGCTGTAGAGTCTTTATCATCAATGATTAATGCATCATAAACTTTAGGTAATTGATCACGTGGAAACTCCACATCAACAACAGCCCCGATACACTGAACTACTTTTCCGATTTGTTTGGTACTCATTTAATTTATCCTTACTTTATTTTATTTAAAGTTAATTAAAAATTTAAAAAATTTTAAGATACGGCAGCCGCTCCGCCAACTATCTCTGATATTTCCTTAGTAATCGCTGCCTGTCTTGCCTTGTTATAAACCAATGTCAATTCATCAATAACATTACCTGCATTATCTGATGCTGCCTTCATTGCAACCATTCTAGATGATTGTTCTGAAGCCATATTTTCCGCAACCCCATGGTAAATAAGCGTCTCAATGTATCTTGAAAGCAACGCATCTATAACTAAAGTCGCATCTGGCTCATAAATATAATCCCAGGCACTTTCTGGCGTCTCACTTTTGTCACCTGAAAGTGGAAGTAACTGCTCCATATTAGGCTCTTGCTTCATAGTATTAATAAATTTTGTATAGCAAATATGCAATTGATCAATATCTCCTGATACATATCCATCAAGCATGACCTTAATTGCTCCAAGCAAGTCTTCCATATGGGGTGTGTCTCCCATACCTGAAACTTGTGATTTTATATTTGCACCAACGCGCCCCATAAAACTAATTGCTTTCGCCCCAATTGCAGAAACTTGTACTTTCTT
>JABHXS010000039.1 GCA_018657165.1 Nitrosomonadales bacterium | reverse complement strand
GCCTTTCGCTGCCCATCCAAGATGCATTTCTAGTACTTGGCCAATATTCATTCTTGAAGGAACACCTAAAGGATTCAAAACTACATCTAAAGTTGTTCCATCGGCCATATAAGGCATATCTTCAACGGGAACAATTTTGGAAATCACTCCTTTGTTTCCATGTCTACCAGCCATTTTATCTCCCGGCTGAATCCTTCTTTTGACTGCCATATAAACTTTGACCATCTTTTGAACGCCAGGAGGCAACTCATCACCTTGGGTTAACTTTCTCTTTTTCTCATCAAATCTTAAATCAAACTCTTTCTTAGCTTTATTTAAATTCTCTTTAAGGGCTTCAAGGTTTTTAGAATCTTTATCATCCGAGAGTCTAATATCAAATCTTTCATATCTCTCAATATCAGCTAATATTTCTTTAGTAACTTTAGCTCCTTTTTTAAGGCCTTTAGGACCACCAGAAACCGTTTTACCTACCACTAATTTTTCAATTCGACTAAATGTATCATCCTCTACAATTCTCAGCTGATCTGCCAAATCTTTCTGAAATGCATCTAATTGAGCATTTATAATTTGCTCAGCACGCGTATCCCTGTCTATGCCTTCTCTTGTAAATACTTGCACATCAATTATCGTTCCTGCCTGACCAGAAGGAACTCTTAAACTTGTGTCCTTAACATCTGAAGCCTTCTCTCCAAAGATTGCCCTCAATAGTTTTTCCTCTGGGGTAAGTTGAGTTTCTCCTTTCGGGGTCACTTTACCTACTAAAACATCGCCAGCTTCAACTTCTGCTCCAATATGAATAATGCCTGCTTCATCAAGTCTACCCAGCATACTCTCAGATAAATTTGAAATGTCCCTTGTAATTTCTTCAGGCCCTAATTTTGTATCCCTTGCCACCACCTGTAATTCTTCTATATGAATAGATGTGTATCTATCATCAGAAACCACTCTTTCAGAAATTAAAATTGAATCCTCGAAGTTGTATCCATTCCAAGGCATAAAACCAACTAACATGTTTTGTCCAAGCGCTAATTCACCAACATCAGTAGATGCACCATCAGCTATTATATCCCCGCGCTCTATTTTGTTTCCAATCTTAACAAGAGGCTTTTGATTAATATTTGTATTTTGATTTGATCTTGTATATTTGGTTAAGTTATATATATCAACACCTACCTCACCTTGAGTAGCTTCTTTATCATTAACTTTAATAACTATTCTTTGCGAATCTACATAATCAACTATACCGCCTCTCTTTGCCTGCACTGTTGTTCCTGAATCAGTCGCAACTGTTCTCTCAATCCCAGTTCCAACCAGTGCTTTTTCTGCTCGAAGACATGGTACAGCTTGTCTTTGCATGTTGGCTCCCATTAACGCTCTGTTAGCATCGTTATGTTCCAAGAAAGGAATTAATGAAGCAGCTACTGAAACGATTTGGCCTGGAGCAACATCCATATAATTAACATCTTCATTGCTTGCTAGAGTGAATTCATTTTTAAATCTTGATGAAACAAGTGTTTCTCTAAAACCACCTTTATCATTAAGTTCAGAATTGGCTTGAGCAATTGTATAGTCGCTTTCTTCAATTGCGGATAAATAATCTATTCCAGTTTTAACCTTGCCATTTTCAACAACCCTGTAAGGGGTTTCTAAAAAACCATATTTGTTTGTTTTTGCATACAGTGCCAGGGAATTAATAAGCCCAATGTTTGGGCCTTCTGGAGTTTCAATTGGACAAACTCTTCCGTAATGAGTTGAATGCACATCCCTAACTTCGAAGCCTGCTCGCTCTCTTGTCAACCCACCAGGGCCTAGAGCAGAAATTCTTCTTTTGTGTGTTATTTCAGATAATGGATTTGTTTGATCCATAAATTGTGATAACTGTGATGAACCAAAAAACTCTCGGATTGCACTAGAAATTGGTTTTGAATTTATTAGGTCATGTGGCATTAAGTTATCAGCCTCAGCCTGTCCCAACCTTTCTTTTACAGCTCTTTCAACACGAACCAACCCTGTTCTGAATTGATTTTCTACAAGCTCACCTACAGAGCGAATTCTTCTGTTTCCAAGATGATCGATATCATCAATTTCGCCGCGTCCATTTCTTAACTCAATCAAAATCCCTACCACAGCCAAAATATCTTCTTTGGTTAAAATTGTCTCTCCCTCATCGGAATTATGATCTAGATTGCTCTGCAAATTTTGCATCCATGGTGCGAACTTCTCGGAATTGTTTGGGTAAGCTCTTTTATTAAATTTCATTCTTCCAACACTAGATAAATCATATCTTTCATGTTTAAAAAACATTGATTCAAATAACTTTTCTACTGAGTCTTCTGTTGGGGGCTCGCCTGGCCTCATCATCCTATAAATTGCTACTTTTGCTTCATATTGGTCAGGTATTTCATCAGTTTGGAGAGTTTGTGAAATAAAATCTCCATGATCTAACTCGTTTGAATAAAGTGTTTGGAATACATCAATGCCATTTTCGATGATCTTATCAAGAATAGGATATGATTTTCCTTCTTCATCTTTTTTGTTTTCAGCTAATGTAATTTCCTCATTAGCATTCAAAAGAACTTCTCCTGTATCTTTATCTATAATTGACTTTGCAAGCTTCTTTCCTTCAAGAAATTCAGCATCAATAACAACTGATTTGACTTTCGATTTCTCCATCTCTCTAATATGCTTAACTGTAATTCTTTTATCTTTAGCAATTATTAAATTACCTTTTTTGTCTTTGATATCAAACTTTGCTACTTCACCCCTAAGCCTTGAAGGGACTAATTCAAACTCAATTTTCTTTCCTTTGACATAAAAGGTGTCAAAATCATAAAAAGTTTCTAATATCTGATCAGAAGTTAAACCTAACGCCTTAAGTAAAGTTGTTACTGGCATTTTTCTTCTTCGATCTATTCTAAAATATAAGTAATCTTTAGGATCAAATTCAAAATCCAACCAAGAGCCTCTGTAAGGAATTACTCTTGCTGAAAATAAAAACTTTCCTGAGCTATGTGTTTTACCTTTATCATGCTCAAAAAATACACCAGGACTTCTATGCAGCTGAGATACAATAACTCGCTCAGTTCCGTTTATTACAAACGATCCGTTTTGCGTCATTAATGGGATTTCACCCATATATACCTCTGACTCTTTGACTTCCTTAATGGTTGGCTGAGATGCTTCCTTATCCATTATCGTCAATCTTACTGCCGCCCTTAATGGAACTCCGTATGTTAAGCCACGTTGTTGACATTCTTTTACATCAAAATCTACCTTTCCTAGTTTGTAACTTACATAGTCTAGTTTTGCATTACCAGAATGACTGGAAATAGGGAATAGGGAATTAAATGTCGATTGAAGCCCTTCATCTTTTCTTTCTTCTAATGGAACATCTAACTGAAGAAAATTTTTATAAGACTCGAGTTGCATCTCAAGCAAATAAGGAACTTCAAGGACCTCTTCTCTTTTAGCAAAACTTTTTCTAAGGCGTTTTTTTTCAGTAAAGGAATAGCTCATAAGGTCTCCGAAATGTTTTTATACACAAATTACAAATTACAAATTAAATTTGTATTAATATTCTTTATTACTAATATAGTTAATATGAATGGAGGCTCAAAAAATCTCTTTTAAGCCATCCACCATAAAATTTAATTACTTCAGCTCAGCAGTTGCACCAGCATCCGTTAATTTTTTCATTGCTTCATCTGCATCCGCTTTTGCTAGCGCCTCTTTAACAACTTTAGGTGCGGCATCAACGATATCTTTTGCTTCTTTAAGACCAAGTCCAGTGATTTCACGAACCACCTTAATAACGTTAACTTTATTGTCACCGAAGCTTATTAAGTGAAGATCAAATTCAGTTTTTTCTTCAGCTGCGGCTGCTTCACCACCTGCTGCAGCAGGGGCTGCAACTGCGGCTGCGGCTGCTGAAACACCAAATTTCTCTTCCATTTCTGTTATTAGTTCTGATAAATCTAAAACCGACATATTGCTAACCGCTTCTAGAATATCTGCTTTTGAAATAGCCATTTTTTAAATACTCCTAAATTAAATTTATATAATCCAAACCAAAATTACGCAGGCTTTTGATCACGAACTGCAGCCAACCCTCTTACAAATTTTGAAGGTACTTCATTTAAAGTACTAACAAACTTTGCTATCGGTGCTTGCATTGTGCCCATCAGTTTTGCAAGTAATTCTTCACGGCTTGGTAATGAAGCAAGTGCTTTAATTGCACCTACATCTAACTTTTCATTAGAAATTGCTCCTGATTTAATAACAAATAAATCGTTTTTCTTCGCAAAGTCATTTAACACCTTTGCTGCAGCCACAGGATCTTCTGATATGCCATACATTAAAGGGCCTGTCATATCCTCAGATAGTGACGAAAAAGGGGTGTCAGTTACAGCTCTTTTTACCAAGTTATTTTTCAATACCTTAAGATAAACGCCCGATTTTCTAGCTTCAGCTCTTAGTGTTGTCATCTCTCCAACCCCCACACCACGATACTCTGCAAGTATCATCGCCTGAGCACTTTCGATTGTTTTGCTTACTTCAGCAACAACTTCTTTTTTTCCATCAAGATTCAGACTCAAAGTCTTCTCCTTCCGTTAAATAAAAGTACTTATTTCTAAGTACAACAACAGCATCCACTATTAGGATATTATCCAATTAGGGGAAACGCCATCTGCGTAGGCTTATACTAAATTAAACTTCCGTACCTACGGTCTTTGATAACTCCATTGAAAAAAATTTTCAAATGGACCCAAAGTTTCTTGTGTGAAATTATAGTTTCACAAATCTTTATTGTTCTATTCTTACTCCAACACCCATTGTGCTTGAGATAGATAATTTCTTTATAAATATCCCTTTCGTTCCCTCAGGTTTTGCTTTATTAACTGCATCCATAAGAGCAGAAAGGTTTTTTTCTAACTGTGCAACCGTAAATGAGGCTCTACCAATTGTGCAATGAATCACTCCGCCCTTATCAGTTCTATATTGAACCTGGCCTGCTTTAGCATTTTCTACTGCTTTGGCAGGTTGAGGAGTAACAGTTCCGACTTTAGGGTTTGGCATTAATCCTCTTGGGCCAAGAACTTGGCCTAGGGTACCTACAACTTTCATTGCGTCGGGAGTCGCGATTAATACGTCAAAATCCATAATGCCTTTTTTAATTTGATCCGCTAAATCTTCAAATCCTACAAGGTCTGCACCTGCTTTTTTAGCATCTTCAGCAGCATCGCCTTGAGCAAAAACAGCTACTCTAGTTGTTTTTCCCGTTCCACTCGGGAGCACTAATGCTCCACGAACAAGTTGATCAGATTTTTTTGGGTCAATTCCCAATTTTATTGCCGCATCAATAGATTCATCAAATTTAGCTTTTGCTGTTTTTTTAACTAAGTCTAATCCAACATTCACCTCATAAAGTTTATCTCTATCAACGACCTCGGATAACGCTTTCATTCTTTTACTTAAACTCATTTTTATTGTCCCTCCACTTCAATGCCCATACTTCTTGCGCTACCAGCAATTGTTTTTACAGCAGCATCCATATCTGAGGCTGTTAAATCAGGCATTTTAGTTTTTGCAATTTCTTCCGCTTGGGCGCGGGTAATTTTTCCGACTTTATCTGTATGAGGTACTGGAGAACCTTTGCTTAATTTAGCTGCTTTCTTAAGTAAAACTGAAGCGGGTGGTGTTTTCATAATAAAAGTAAAGCTTTTATCTGAAAATGCTGTAATCACGACTGGGATCGGAAGCCCTGGTTCTGAACTTTGAGTTGCCGCGTTGAACGCCTTACAAAAGTCCATAATATTAAGTCCTCTTTGACCAAGTGCTGGGCCAACTGGTGGACTTGGATTCGCTTTTCCTGCTGGTATCTGCAGCTTGATATATCCTTCTATTTTTTTTGCCATTTTGTATAATCTCTCCTAAATTTGGTACAAACGCTTTTCAGCTCCCAATTAAAAACTAAACCTCTTTTTCTATTTGGCCAAACTCTAATTCGACCGGTGTTGCTCGACCAAAAATTACTACTGACACCCTTAGCTTGCTTTTTTCGTAGTTAATCTCTTCAACAGATCCTGAAAAATCTTTAAAAGGTCCGTCAATAACTCTAACTGCCTCTCCAACCTCGAAAGTTAATTTTTGGGTTGGATTAACCTTGCTATCGTCCATTCTACGAAGAATTATATCCACCTCAGTATCTTTTATTGCGGTTGGCTTTTGTCCATTGCCCCCAATAAAGGTTGAGACTTTTGGTGTGCTTTTTACCAAATGCCAACTGTCATCATTCATATCCATATGCACAAGAACATATCCTGGGTATAATCTTCTTTCAGTGATTGTTTTTTTTCCTGACTTCATCTCAACAACTTCCTCAACAGGAACTAAAATATCACCAAACAAATCACTGTGACCTGATTGTGCCACTCTATCTAACAAGCCTTTCTGGACAATCTTTTCATATCCTGAAAAAGCTTGAACCGCGTACCATCTTTTTGACATTAACTACCTCGCCCTAATAAAATATTTATAATGTACGAAAAGAAAATATCAACAAAAGCCAAAAATATTGCCATTATTACTACCAATACAAAAACCACCAAGGTCATTTGTATCGTTTCTTTTCTTGTTGGCCAAACAACTTTCTTAGCTTCTGTAATTGCTTCTCTTATAAACTTTAATAACCGATCTCCTTGAGTTGTTGTCGAAAAAACGTATGTTGCAGCAACAAACCCAACCAAAACAGCTAAGATTCTAAAAACAAGTGGCTGATCAAATAAAATATAAAATCCACCTAAGCCTGCAATTAATAGTAAAAATGATAAAACTAATTTTATGTTCATTACATTCATTTTCACATTTTCCCTAATATGGCAGGCCAGGAGGGCTTCGAACCCCCAACCCTCGGTTTTGGAGACCGATACTCTACCAATTGAGCTACTGGCCTAATTTTTAAATTAACTTATTCTATAACTTTTACTACAACACCTGAGCCAACTGTTCGGCCACCTTCACGAATCGCAAATCTTAGTCCTTCTTCCATCGCGATTGGTGCAATCAATGTTGCTGTAATTGACACATTATCTCCTGGCATTACCATTTCAGTTCCTTCTGGTAACTCCACTGCACCTGTTACATCTGTTGTT
>JABHXS010000162.1 GCA_018657165.1 Nitrosomonadales bacterium | reverse complement strand
GTTGTAGCAAAATTAAAATAAATTAAAGGTTTTATTTAAAATGGAATTTTTTCGGGTTTGATATGTTGGGAAAGTATCAGCTTAAATTCACTTTGAATTTCTTTTAATTTTTTCTCAGTATCAGCTTCAAATCTTAAAACGATCACAGGCGTGGTATTCGAAGCCCTCATCAAACCAAACCCTTCTTTATATTCAACTCTTAACCCATCAATCTTGATAATATCTATTGCTTCAGGGAATACTGCTGTTTCTTGAAGTTTGGTTATTAATTTATGTTGTTCGCCCTCATTGAGCTTTATATTTAATTCTGGGGTGCTGAAGCCTTTAGGGAGAGCTTTTAGGATTTTTGAAGGGTCATCAAATTCACTTAATATTTCTAATAATCTAGCCGCCGCATAAAGTCCATCATCAAAACCATACCACCTATCATTAAAAAAAGTATGACCACTCATTTCCCCAGCTAGTGATGCTTTCATTTCTTTCATTTTTTGCTTAATAAGGGAATGCCCTGTTTTCCATATTATGGGAATTCCCCCTTTTTGCTTTATCCAAGAGAATAAATGTCTTGTCGATTTTACGTCAAATATGATTGGGGTATGAGGGTTTTCTTTTAGAACAGCCTCTGAGAACAATAATAACTGTCTATCAGGAAAAATTATTTCACCATCTTTAGTGATTACACCTAATCGATCCGCATCACCGTCAAACGCAAGACCTAATTCACTATCACCATTTTTTAGCGTATTTTTTATGTCTATGAGATTTTTTGGGTCACTAGGGTCAGGATGATGATTGGGAAAATTACCATCGACATCACAAAATAGCGCTTCAGTAGCCACACCTAATCTTTTGAATAATTCTTCAGCACACACACCGCCAGCACCATTTCCACAATCAATTACAACTTTCATAGGTCTTTTTAATTTTATCGAATTGGATATCCTGTCGAGATAAGCATTCTTTATATTTACAAACGTTTCTTGTCCTTTTCCAATAAGATGATCATCGTCTAAAATTGCCTTATAGAGATCTTGAATATCGTCTGAGGTAAGGGTTTTTTGATTAATAACTATTTTAAATCCATTATATTCTGGTGGATTGTGACTCCCAGTGATCATTACCCCTGTTCCTGTAGCTTGGTGAAAGTTACTAAAATAGAGCATAGGCGTTGAGCATAAACCAATATTTATTACATTGATTCCAGTGGATAGGAGCCCATCAATTAATATTTTAGATAAATTGGGACTTGATAATCTACCATCACAACCAACGCAAATTGATTTTTGCTTCTGTGATAAGGCCATTGTTCCAATAGCCTGCCCAATTTTTTTTACGATGTGTGTTGTTAGATCAGTACCAACAATGCCTCTAATATCATATGCCTTAAAGATACTTTTGTTTGGTAACTCATCATGCATACTCATCTATCCAAGCCAATTGAATAGCCTCTAGAATACGCTCACCACACTTATTAGGATCATCTTCAAACCCATCTAGATCTAAAACCCATTTCCTTAAGTCTGTAAACCTTATTGTTTTTGGGTCGACATCAGGCAGCGTATTGAAAAGTTTTTCTGCAATTTCAAGGGTATCGGTCCAGAGCATTTTTTTCCTATTAATTCAAGAAGTACAATCCAAAATTATAGCTTATATTGGCTGCTTGTTTAGTTTGTTAAGGTGAGTTTGTTCTCTACATATATTTTAGTGGGTGTCATGATAAACTAATCTTATAATTACAAATTTTAAGATGACAAAAATATGTTTAAAAGATCAGATAGTTTAGCGAAGCTAGACCCAGAGATTTGGCAGCAGATAATTAATGAAAACAAGAGGCAAGAGGAACATATTGAATTAATTGCTTCAGAAAACTATACATTGCCAGCAGTAATGGAAGCACAAGGTTCGCAATTGACCAACAAATATGCTGAAGGATATATAGGGAAAAGGTTTTATGGCGGATGTGAGTTTATTGATGAAGTTGAAAGGTTAGCCATAGATCGATTAAAAGAGCTTTATGGGGCGGAGTATGCAAACGTTCAGCCTCACTCAGGAAGCCAGGCTAATCAAGCGGTCTACTTTTCAATGTTGAAGCCAGGAGATACCATAATGGGAATGAACCTCGGGCATGGCGGACATCTTACTCACGGCTCCCCGGCTAACCTTT
>JABHXS010000041.1 GCA_018657165.1 Nitrosomonadales bacterium | reverse complement strand
TTGCCTTACTTTTCCACCAAACCTATTCACATCTGCAACACCCGAAACTGAGATTAATTGAGGAATTATAAGTGTCTCGGCAACCGTACGTAACTCTGACAAAGTTTTACTCTCTGAGTAAATACCGATTCCAAGGACGCTTGAGGCAGAGGAGGTAAGTGGGGCAATAGTTGGAATAATTCCAGTAGGCAGTACCCTGATTAATTTTGAAAGACTTTCTGAGACAGCCTGTCTATTTTGGTGAATATCTGTATTTTCTTCAAAGATTACAGTTACCACAGAGAGTCCTGGAATAGACTGTGACCGTGTTTGTTTGATTCCAATAGTCCCTGATATAGCTTGTTCTATGGGTTTTGAAATTACTGTTTCAACTAAATTTGACGAGAATCCTGGCGCTTCAGTCTGAATGATGACCTGGGTGGGGGAGAATTCAGGAAATACATTAAGCGGGCTTTGTTTTATCTGATAAATCCCATAGGCTATGATGATAAAAGCTAACCCAATTATCACACCTGGATGGCGGATAGAAAAACGAATAACTGATCCCATTTTAAGGTTTAATCCTCGTTTTCGTTCTTAATTTGATACTTAAATTCCTCTGAAAGAAGTAATTGCGCACCATTCGTTACTATTTCATCATCCATTTTAATTTTACCTGCAGGAATAATCCATCCATTTTCGGCCTCATGCATACCTTGAAGTGAGCGCCTTACAAAATTTCCATTATCCTTTATTCGAACATAGGCCCAAGGTTGGCCATTGCTCCAGATAACTGAGGAGTTTGGAACGAGTAGGAAGGTTTGGTTTGAATTTGATTCTAAAGCGTAGGCAGATATTCTTTCGCCAATTGTTAATTTATTATTATTTGTAACGTAGAAGAAGTTTTTACCTATGATTGATTTATCTACTATGGGGGATCGTGCTAAGAGCTTTGCTTTAATTTCGGATGTGCTTGAGACGGAAGGTATGATTACAATGTTTTTTGGGGGAGTTTGTTCACGATCACCCTGTGTAATGGATAAACTAATTAATTGATTTTTATTTTTTAAAATTTTATTTAATGGATGATTTTTATTTTTTAAGGCATCAACAAAAACTTCACCCCACTGTTGCTTAACCATATTCAGTATATTAATTTTCTCACTTACATGAATATTTATCTCGTTATCTAAATCGCTAATTTCAATCTGTTTAGTATTGATTGCAAGGTCAGAAATATTCTTATCGTCTGCATTAAGCACTTTAAGTGCCTCTAAATGGTTTTTTTCATGTTTAAGTTGGTGATTTAACTTTTCTATTTGATGGTTAATGTTTGCTAGGTTTGTCTTTGCTTTGGTGAGTTGAGAAATATTTTGCACCAAGCCGTAATTGAGTTTTTTCTGATTAATTTGAGTTGATTCTAACGGCCTATATTGAATATTACTATTTGCCTCAACAGAGCTTGGAAGCTTAATTTGGGTAATACCATTTATTATGGTTGTATAGTCGATCACAACCTCTTCATCAGATTCTTCTTCGTCAGGATTGATTCCGATAATTGTTTTATCACCTAAGAGAATAATAATCCAAATTAATACAACAATAATTAATGTTTGTGTAATTATGACAATGGTTGTTTTGTTATTCATAGACCGTAATTAATTGAAGTTGGAAATAATTGGTCCTGAAGAACGCCTTCGGCGATAACCCCTAACTCAATCGACGCATGTGTGGCTCGATGAAGCTCGAATTCAATATCAAACAAGCTAAACATCTCTTTTTCAAGCTCCATTCTATCAATTTGCCCCTCACGGAATCTTTCTTGAAGCTGGTTAACTAGCAGGTCTTTTGATGCTAAAGATTGCTTAACGGCCTCCATGTGTTCTTTGTTCTTTTGTATAGATAAAAACAACTCCTCCACTTGATTGTTAATTTCTAGCTCAAAATTTGTCACTTTACTTGCCTCAAGCTTTCGAAATAATTTTGCACGATCTATATAAGCTTTATTTCTTTCGGGTGTCTTTAAAAGTGTTTGTATGCCCAACCCCCAAACATTATAACCAAAGTCATAAATATAAGCAGGTGAAAATGTCATATCCGGATACTGTTCTGCAATTTCTAGCTTTAGATTGGCCTCAGCGACTGCATATTGTGCTAATTTTTGCCTTAAATCAATTCTATTTAATAGGGCAGTTGAAAGCATTTTACTCTGATCAATATCTGTAAAATATTTTGAAAGACTTGAAGATATTTTATCTTTCGTTTTCTTAAGGTCTATCGCTAATAAGTTAAATTGCTCTAGGCTAAAGCCAATAAGTGTGGCCATATTTTTTGTAATATTTAATTGAAGGTTTTGATGTTTCATTAATTCCTTTTGAATTGAATTGAATTGAATTTTTTCACGTAGTAACTCAACTTTTGAAACTAGGCCATAATTTAGCCTTTTTTGAACCATATGGACAATTGATTGCTGGAGGCGAATTTTATTTTTTAGTATATGAATTAGCTCTTGATTTTTTATATATTCTGTCAGGCTTAAAATCAAACTGTTTCTTAAATTCCAATGAACTAATTCTTTGTCAAGAAGAGCTATCTGTGTTTCGTTAAATGCTAGCTCATACCGAATCAATCTTTTATTTGCCGTTTCATAGGTAAATGTATAGTCAAAATGAAAAAAATTGTCACTAGCGCTATCAATATCTCCTCTCTCGTACCTGGCACCCAAGGAAGATAGAGGCCTCAATGAAGCAATTTTTTCATTACTTTGGATATATTGTAATTCTAAATCAGCAGTTTTTAATTGGGGGTTGAAATATTGTTGAGCAATTAAAAGCTCATCAAGCCCCCAGCTCCCAAATGGAATACTCGCTCCATCAAAATTATTTTCTTTTAAGTATGATAAAAACTCGGGGTCATTAAAATTAGATTGCTTATTATTATGATGAACTTCATTGATATTTAGTGGCTTCTCTTCGTATTCGATAAAGCTGCAAGCATGTAAAAAAAAGAAAAATAAAATTAATGAAATTTTTCTTAAAATATATGTAATTTTAATATTCATTTTTTTAAGATTTATAATTTTTACTCGTGTGTTGTAATTCAAACAATTTTAAAGTAATTGTCGGATATCTACCAAGTAATAATTTAGATTGAATTTTTCGATACCATTTTTGACTAAACTGATATAATACGCGCTTATTATAGATACACGTTTACTAAAACAAGCGAGAGTGGCGGAATTGGTAGACGCACTGGTTTTAGGTACCAGCGCCGCAAGGCGTGAGAGTTCGAGTCTCTCCTTTCGCACCAATTTTTGGGAATTTATTAATGGCCGAAGCTTTAGAAAAAATAAGTAATATCGAGAGAAGGGTTAAGGTTACTGTGCCTGTAGCACCCTTACAAGATCAAATCAATCAACGTTTTCAGCAATTAACCAAAACTGCACGCGTTCAAGGCTTTAGGCCTGGTAAAGTTCCATTGAGTATTATAAAAAGACAATATGGCCCTGACATCAAAACAGAAGTCTATTCGAAAGCGATTGAGGAAAAGTTTGGAAGTGTTATTGAGGAAAATAAAATTCAAGTTGCAGGTATGCCAGACATTCAACATGAACCTCTTTCAAATGTAAGTGACGATTTTGAGTTTACGGCGACCTTCGAAATTTTTCCAGAAGTGAAAGATATTGATGTAAAGAAGGTAAAGGTTACTGATTATGAAGCTGATGTTAAAGATAGCGATGTAAAGAAAACGATAGAAACAATTGCTAAACAAAGGTCTACCTTTGCGCCCGTCAAAAGAGCTTCTAAAATGGGCGATAAAGTTAATATTAAAATGGAATCCTTTCTTGACGGGGAAAAAATTGAGGATACAGGCAATGAAAACATTGAGTTCATCTTAGGTGATGTGAAAAGAGTTAAAGAGATAGACCAACAAATTGTTGGGGTAAAGGAGAACGAGGAAAAAGACTTTGAGGTGAAGTATCCTAAAGATCATGAACCTGCCCAACTTGCCAATAAAACTATTAAATACCATATCAAGATGGTTAATGTTGCAGAAGCTTCATTACCTAAGATCGATGCTGAATTTGCTAAGAGCTTAGGCGTTGATTCTGGTGATGTTAAACAGATGAATAAGGAAATCAAAGCTTCTTTGGTAGATGAGGTTAGCGTGCGAAAAAAAGCTTCGCTTAAAAGACAAATTTTTGCAGAGTTGGTAAAGCTTTCAAATATAGAGCTTCCGAAGTCACTTTTGAATATGGAAATAAATAGAATGATGCAGACAATGCAGCAAAATATTGAAAGGCAGGGAGGTAATGCCAAAGATATTAACTTTCAACCTGAAATGTTTGAAGGAAGAGCAAGAGAGACATCAGCATTAAGATTGGTGCTAGCAAACTTGATCGATAAAAATAAGCTTCAAGCAAATGAAGACCAAATTAAAGACAAGGTTAAAAGTTTTGCAGGCAACTATGATGATCCCGATAAAGCTGTTAAATGGTTTTATGAAGATAAGCAAAGATTAAATGAGCCAGCAGCACTTGCAACAGAAGACAATGTAGTTGAGTGGATTTTAACTCAATGTAAAAAGTCAAAAAAGAATATATCGCTTGATGAGCTGATGGAGCTTCAGCCAAATGGTTAAAACTGTTGATTCAATAAGTAAGTTCTCTGCAAATAATCTGGGTTATATACCTATGGTCGTTGAGCAAAGTGGGCGTGGAGAAAGAGCCTACGATATCTATTCAAGACTGCTTAAAGAAAGAGTGATATTTTTAGTTGGCCCTATTGATGACATTATGGCTAATGTTGTGGTGGCGCAATTATTATTTTTGGAGGCAGAGAACCCAGATAAAGATATCTCGTTATATATAAATTCACCAGGTGGTTCAGTAACTGCTGGGATGGCCATATATGACACAATTCAATTTATAAAGCCGGATGTGAGTACTTTATGTATTGGTCAGGCAGCAAGCATGGGTGCATTGTTACTTACTTCTGGTGCTAAAGGTAAAAGGTTTTGTTTGACAAATTCTAGGGTCATGATTCATCAGCCACTAGGAGGCTTTCAAGGTCAGGCATCTGACATTGAGATACATGCAAAAGAAATTCTTTATCTAAAATCTAAATTAAATGATATTTTAGCTCATCACACAAAACAACCAGTTAAAAAGATAGCCGAAGACACAGATCGAGATAATTTTATGAGTTCAGAAGATGCTGTAGCTTATGGAATTGTTGATAAAGTAATTAATAGCAGAGCTAATTTAAAATAAGATTCAAATGGCTGAAGACTCTAAAGAAAAAACATTGTTATGTTCATTCTGTGGTAAAAATCAAACAGAAGTTAAAAAATTAATTGCTGGACCATCAGTTTTTATTTGTGATGAATGTGTTGATCTTTGTAACGACATTATCGTTGAGGAAAATGATTCAAACATAGATATACCTAAAGAAAAAAAAGAAAATAAGCGATACACCCCTAAAGAAATTTTTTCAAAACTAAGCGAACATATTATTGGTCAAGAAAATGCTAAGAAAAGTTTGGCTGTGGCTGTCTATAACCATTATAAGAGATTAAGTTCGCTAGGAAGTGACGGGGAAGATCCTGTTGTAATTGCAAAAAGTAATATACTTTTTATTGGTCCCACTGGATCTGGCAAGACACTTTTAGCACAAACTCTGGCAGAACTACTAGACGTCCCTTTTGTGATGGCAGACGCAACCACCCTTACTGAAGCAGGATACGTTGGTGAGGATGTTGAAAATGTAATGCAAAAACTTTTACAGAAATGTGATTATGACGTCGAGAGAGCTCAAAAAGGTATTATCTACGTAGATGAGGTTGATAAAATCTCAAGAAAGAGTGAAAATCCCTCAATTACAAGAGATGTATCAGGCGAAGGTGTCCAGCAGGCCCTACTTAAGCTTATCGAAGGAACGGTTGCATCAATTCCGCCACAAGGGGGGAGAAAGCACCCCAATCAAGAATTTGTTCAGTTGGATACTACGAACATTCTTTTCATATGTGGTGGTGCATTTGATGGTCTTGAAAAAATAATTCAACAGAGGACGGAGAAGAGTAGCATAGGCTTTGGTGCAGAGGTTCATGGTGAAGATGAAAGCAAAGAAATTGGGAAAATAATTGCTAATGTTGAACCAGAAGATCTTATAAAGTATGGCTTGATACCAGAGTTTATTGGCCGCCTTCCAGTGATTGCCTCCCTAGAGTCACTAGATAAAGATGCATTAATTAAAATTCTTACCGAACCTAAAAATGCGCTAACAAAGCAGTTTAAGAAATTATTTAATATGGAGGGTGTTGAGCTTGAGTTTCGCCCAGATGCAATTGATGAAATAGCATCGCAGGCAATTATAAGGAAAACAGGGGCTAGAGGATTAAGGTCAATCATGGAGGAATCTCTCAAAGAGGTTATGTTTGAATTACCTGGAATAAGTAATTTAAAAACGGTTGTGGTCGACAGAGCTTCAATTAAAGACAAAACAAAACCTTATTTTGTATATTCAGAAGATAAGAAAAAAAATAATCAGATAAAATAACCGAAGTAACTTGATTTTATAAAAATCACCACCATAATTTAATTTAACTAAACATTAAAAAAACTAATATGAATAAATCATACCCAATGCTTCCCTTGAGAGATGTTGTTGTATATCCTCATTTAGTCATTCCGCTTTTTGTTGGGAGAGAAAAGTCTATTACTGCTATTGAAAAAGCCAATGACGGAGATAAAAAAATACTTCTTGTAGCACAAAAATCTGCGAATCAAGATGAACCAAAATCCAATGATTTATATAAAATTGGTACCTTGGCTACTATTATTCAAACACTCAAACTACCTGATGGCACTGTAAAAGTTTTAGTGGAAGGGCTTCAAAGAGCAAATATAAAAAAACTTACGCAAACGGAAGATTTTTGGACAGCACAAGCCACACTAGTTAAAACCCGAGAGCCTAAGGATAAAAATACTACGGCATTTATGAGATCAGTTTTTTCTCAATTTGATCAGTATGTGAAATTAAACAAAAAAATTCCACCTGAAATCCTATCCTCTCTGACATCAATTACTGAACCCGGAAGATTAGCTGATTCAATCGCTGCCAATCTTTCATTAAAATTATCTGAAAAACAAAAAATATTAGAAACATTTGAGGTAAAAAAGCGACTTAATTTACTTTTAGAGCTAATGGAGGCTGAAATTGATATCCTTCAGGTCGAGAAAAAAATAAGAGGTCGGGTTAAAAAACAGATGGAAAAATCACAAAGAGAGTACTATCTGAACGAACAAGTTAAAGCTATACAGAAAGAATTAGGTGATTCAGATGAGGGTGCAGAATTTGATGAACTTCAAGATAAGATTAATAGTACGGAGATGTCAAGCGATGCAAAAGAAAAATGCTTATCGGAGCTTAAGAAATTAAAAATGATGTCACCGATGTCTGCTGAGGCTTCGGTAGTTAGAACTTACATTGAAACAATCGTTAACCTCCCTTGGAGCAAAAGCACAAAAATCAATCATGACTTGAGTGCTGCTGAGATAACATTGGATAATGACCATTATGGCCTTGATAAAGTAAAAGAACGTATTGTCGAATACCTTGCCGTTCAACAAAGAGTAGATAAATTAAAAGCCCCAATTTTGTGTCTTGTAGGACCTCCGGGGGTTGGAAAAACTTCGTTGGGCCAGAGCATTGCTAAGGCAATTAATCGTAAATTTATTCGAATGGCGCTTGGTGGGGTCAGGGATGAGGCAGAAATACGCGGTCATCGAAGAACTTATATTGGTTCAATGCCTGGCAAAATTTTACAGAACATGACAAAGGCAGGAGTTACTAATCCACTATTTCTCCTTGATGAAGTTGACAAAATGGGCCAAGACTTTAGAGGTGACCCTTCATCGGCATTGCTAGAGGTCCTTGACCCGGAGCAAAACCACACATTCAACGACCACTATGCTGAAATAGAGTACGATTTATCTAATGTAATGTTTGTAGCGACTGCAAACTCGATGAACATTCCCGAACCTCTTCTTGATCGCATGGAGATTATCAGATTACCTGGTTACACAGAAGCTGAAAAAGCAAGTATTGCAAAAAAACATCTTCTTCCGAAACAATTACAGACCCATGGTTTAAAAAAATCAGAAATTAAAGTAACGTCCAAAGCCATCAAAGATATCATTCAATACTACTCGAGAGAGGCTGGTGTTCGAAAGCTGGAACAAGAAATATCTAAAATATGTAGAAAGGCTGTAAAAAAATTACTTACAAATAAAAAAATAAAATCTATAAATGTTAACAATAAAAATATCCAAGATTACTTAGGGGTTAAGATTTTTGATATTGGTCTTGCAAGTAAAAAGAATCAGATAGGCCAGGTGACTGGGCTTGCATGGACTCAAGTCGGTGGAGAATTACTTACTATAGAAACAGTAGTTGTTCCTGGGAAAGGAAAAACAATTATCACAGGTAAATTGGGTGATGTAATGCAAGAATCCATTCATGCAGCCATGAGTGTGGTAAGAAGTAGGGCGGATGCTCTTGGAATTGAAAGTGATTTTTATGAGACAAAGGACATACATATTCATTTTCCAGAGGGTGCTACACCGAAGGATGGGCCAAGTGCCGGTATTGGTATCACTACTGCAATTATTTCAAGCCTGACAAGCATACCTGTTTTCAATGATGTTGCTATGACAGGTGAAATTACATTAAGAGGTGAAGTATTGGCTATTGGTGGATTAAAAGAAAAGTTATTAGCAGCCCATAGAGGTAACCTCAAAAAGATTTTAATACCTGAACAAAATATGAAAGATTTGGTAGATATACCATCTGATGTAAAAGATTCATTGAGCATAGTTCCAGTTAGATGGATAGACCAGGTAATAGAGTTAGCTTTGACGAGAAAGCCAAGTAAGAAAAAGGGTAAAACTAAAACTAGTCATGACCCAGAAAAGAAATATGTGAGAATGGATAAGCCAATCTCTCATTAGTAACTCTGCATTTTGCTAGCATTGTTCGTAACTTTATTGTAAAATTGCCGAGCTCAAATTTGACAATTTGGGTGCTTAGCTCAGTTGGTAGAGCGTCGCCCTTACAAGGCGAATGTCACAGGTTCGAACCCTGTAGCACCCACCAGTTTAGGAGTGGTAGTTCAGTTGG
>JABHXS010000042.1 GCA_018657165.1 Nitrosomonadales bacterium | reverse complement strand
CGAACTTGTTCCATAATAGGCTATTTACTTAAGTAAGGGTTTGAGGTTTGATACTATTTCTTGACCAAGCTTGGTTAGACATTCACTTTGTGCTTGAACCATTTTATCAACATCCGTTGTTGAAGCCTTCGCAATAAAACTTGATCTTTTATTAAGTAAAGTTTTGTCTTTTGATTTAATAGACCACTGAGCAACCAACCTACTTTGGCCTGTTGGATCAATATTAAGCTCTAAAATATCAATCTTGATCTGATAATCAACACCTGGTCTTTGTGGCCAGGGGTATCTTATCATCCTGTCTGTGCCTAATTGTCCTGGCAGTGCCCTAAACAATGCTAGGGAGATATTCTGATCTAATTTTTCTGCCCAACGGTGACTCTCAATCAACTTATATTTATTTTCTGAAACAGCAACAACCATTTGAGGTCGATCTAAGTATTCTGGTAGCCTTATCGGACCCAGCCCAATTAAAGGTCCTTTATCTAGCTCAAGAGATTCATTGCTTGAAATTCCAACTGAGGCATCGAGCATATAGTACTCAATTGGCTTGCTATTTTTTGCACAACCAAAAATTAAAAATGTCACAAACATTAGAGCAATATATTTTGCAAAAATGTTAATTGAATGTGGTTTCATTTTACTCCTCACCTTTGCCGTAAATAATTGATTCAGGATGCCTCTCTAGCGTATCTGTTAAATTTTTTGTTGACTCGGCTGCATCCTTAAGGGCCTCTAATGCCTGCCAAAGTGGTGCTTCTGGGGAGGAGAGCTCCTCAAATGAGCGGACCGCGTACTGTGATTCTGATAATATCTCTGTTGCTTTATTTAATGTTTTTTCTAGCGAACTTAAGACAGGCTTTATATCTCTTGAAAATTCTTGCACAACCACCCTTGTATCCTTAACAGTTCCATTTAAATTAAACATCAGGGGTGTAAAATTCTTATTTAAATTAATTAATAATTTTTCCATTTCTTTGATTGATTGATTCACCCCTTGACGGTTTTCTTTAAGTGATTGAGATGTCAAAATTTCTTTTATCTCCTGCATATTAACTGCTAAATCTTCCACGATTTGCTCTAGGGGTAATTTTCCTATTTTGTCTACGACCTCTTGAGCTTGCCTTTTTAAGTCTTCAGTCGCGTTTGTTGTGGTCGGTAATTCTCTCAAGTCACGAAAATTTCTCCCGCTTAAAACTATTTCATCTTGAGGTGTGAATTGAAACTCGATATACAATAAACCCGTAAGTAAGCTTTGGGTCTTTAATTGTGCTTTTAGCCCTTTCTTAATTAGGCTTTTAATTGATTCATTTTGTTCGCCTTCTTCCTTTGCAACAAAATCATCATCTAAATCATCGTCACTGATAACATTTGAGTAATCCAACTCAATCACAACTGGCTTTACGACTTCACGTGTTTTTTCATCAAATAAAAGCGCAACCTCTTTCACCTCACCTATCTTGACGCCCTCAAGCTTCACAGGAGCGCCGACATTTAGCCCATTTAAATTATTTTCTGCGTGAAAAAACAAGACAAACTGATGGTGTTTTTCAAAAAAATTGCCCCTGCTAAACATCAAGATTGATACAATCACGAGCCCTATGGCAGCAAGAAAAAAAGAACCGATTAAGGTAGGGTTTACTGGTTTACTCATTTTTATTTGAAATTCTCATATTTTTTTATTTTTTACTTCTTGATAAAAATTTAATCACCCTCTCATCCTTAGATGTTTTTAATAGCTTATTTGGGTCACCCTCGGCTATCATTCTTTTTGACTCCGGATCAAGAAATACAGAGTTATTCCCAATTGAAAATATACTAGCTAACTCATGAGTCACCATTACGATAGTTGCTTTTAAATTATCTCTCAAACTCAAAATTAAATCATCAAGTAACTTAGAGCTTATGGGATCAAGTCCAGCCGACGGCTCATCAAAAAATAGTATTTCGGGATCTAGTGCCATAGCCCTCGCTAACCCGGCCCTCTTTTGCATGCCTCCACTAATTTCTGATGGATAATAATCGCTAAACCCTGCAAGGCCCACTAAAGAGAGTTTATATTCTACTATTTCTT
>JABHXS010000044.1 GCA_018657165.1 Nitrosomonadales bacterium | reverse complement strand
GAACATTTTGATAAACATGGTGGCTTTACTGGCTTCTGGTCTCGTTATACCCCCACAAACAATGAGGAAGTTTTACCTAAAAATAGGGATGACAATTTATGCACTTACAATGCAACCTTGAGCCTTAAAGATTGTTTGTTGTTAGCAAATCAATACAATTCAAACGCTAGATTTAATATAGGCCTGATGTATGAACTTGGGATTAATGTCGATCAAAGTTATGCTCAAGCATATGAGTGGTACAAAAAATCTTCAGCGCTTGGAAACGAAGATGCAAAATCTAATATGGAGTACTTAATTAAAAAAGGCTTAATTTATTAAATTTTAAAATTTATTCCTGACAATTAAGTTTTTTCTCGTCTACCTAGTATCAATTTATATATTAAAAGGTAGGTTATGAAAATTAAAAGACTAAGTTTAGCGTTTGCCCAATTATTAATGTTTTCTTCATTAAGTTATGCAGAAGGCAAATGTGAGGACGGTGATTTTTGGCAAACATGGTTTGAAGACAGTCAATTTATTGGGTTTGGAAATGCGGCAACAAAAAATCAAATTGCTAATGCGCAGCTGGATAAGGCCGATCAGTTTTATTACGGCCGTAATCTTACTAAAGACTACTCAAAGGCATTAGAGCTATATAAAAAGGCGGCAAATAATGGTATCAGCGAGGCTTATTTTAAACTCGGTTTAATGAATCATTATGGTAAGGGAAAGTCAGCTGACTTTCAGGAGGCCTATGATTTCTATTATAAGTCTGCAATCAATAATGACCCAGAGGCACAATTTAACTTAGGCTTAATAGAAAGATATGGGCTAGGTCGCCCAAAGAACTTTTCTAAAGCATTTGGTTGGTTTGAAAAATCTGCACGACAACAGACATCCTTAAATAAATATCAGTGCAAGGTAATCAGGCAAGGGCTTTTGGAAGCACAATACAATTTAGCACAGATGCATCACTACGGGTTGGGCACAGAAAAAAATATAACATACGCAGCAATGCTCTACGAGCAGGCCGCAGAGCAGGGTATGAAAGAGGCTCAATTTAATATTGCCCAGATACTACATTATGGCCCTGAAGAACTACAGGATTTCCATAAAGCTTATAATTGGTATCAAAAAGCGGCAAGCCAAAATTTATTAGAAGCTGAATTCAATCTTGGATTAATGCATCAGTATGGTCGAGGTACCTTTCAAGATTATCTTTTAGCCAGGCAACATTATCTGAAAGCAGTTCAAGCTGACATAGCAGAGGCTGAGCTTAATCTTGGATTTTTATATTATTATGGCCTGGGCATTCCCGCTGATCCATCTGTCGCATTTGAGTATTTCGTTTCAGCTTCAAAAAAAGATTTACCACAAGCGCATTATCATCTTGGATTGATTTATAAGGATGGCAAGGGCGTTAAAAAAGATGATAATACCGCAAATCAATGGTTTAAAAGGGCATCATCTTTAGGAGTTATTGAGGCAGTTTCAATGGTAAATGAGATCTCTATTCGTGAATCAAAAATAAAATTAGAGACCTCAAAAGAGGAAGCTAAATCATGATAAAAAACTACCTAATAAAAAGTATTTTTATATTTACGGCATTGATAACCCTCTTTTTAATCTTGGATCATAAGGTTGATGAAAGAATTGCAATAATGCAGAAAATAAATCATGGCAAAGCAACATAGCCTCATCTTACATATCAATTAAAAATATATTTTATAAGTTTGATAGGATTTGCTTAATTTCTACTGGATTTGTTTTGCCATTGATATTGATAATGTTTAATTTGCCTGGGCCTTGTTTCATGTCATTTGCAAAATCATAAACTGCCCCAACTATTAAGATCTCATCATTACTTAATTTGTTATTGAACTCAGTTGAAGCAATTTCAACTTGATTGTTAACATTTTTTATGACTCCATTAATATTTTTAATTCCTTTAGAAATATTTATTGTTCTTAATTCTTTTTGAATATCTTTTTCTAAAGAAGAATAGTCTGAACTTGCGGCTGATATTGCGCCACAATTTGAATGGCCAATAATTAAAAGTACAGGGGAGGCTAAGTGATTTATGCCGTATTGGACTGAACCCATTGTTGATCTAACTTGATTACCAATATTTCTTATCATGAAAATATCACCTTCAGGTGAATCGGAGAGCTTGTTAGTTTGAGCTCTTGAGTCAGCACAACCTACAATTGTTGCTCTTGGTTGTTGTCCCTTACTTAATTTTTTAAAAAAGGCTTGCCCATTTTTTGATATATAAGATTTGTTTACCTTTAGAGCTTCATTGATAAATTGTTTGGCAGCTTCGATATCATGTGGATGTGTTTCTCCTGCTATAAGAAGATGTGAAAGGGATAGCATCAAGAATAGATAGAATACTTTTAATAATCTTAGCTGTTTAACTGGCAATTTTTTTCCTACAGAGATGATAATTAGTTTTTATATTACTGTAATATTTAAGTTATACAAATGAATATAAAAATAATCATTCTATGAAAAAAACTATCGATATTAATAATCCTGAGAATGGTCAATTATTAGATATTATGAAGGAACTGATGGAGACATCAGAGCTTAAAAAAATAATGCCAGCTATTTCCATGTTTGGAAGCGCTAGAACAAAAATCACAGATAAGTATTACCAAATGGCTGAGGATGTCGCATATGATTTATCTAACTTAGGTTTTTCCATAATTTCAGGTGGCGGGCCTGGCATAATGGAGGCGATCAATAAGGGCGCGTATCGTGGTAAGTCCAGCAGCATTGGTCTAAATATTATTTTGCCACATGAGCAAGAACCAAATAAATATCAAGATATAAGTTTTAATTTTAAGTACTTTTTTACGAGAAAGGTGATGTTTGTAAAATATACATCAGCTTATATCGTTTTCCCCGGGGGCTTTGGAACGCTTGATGAATTATTTGAGGTAATGACCTTGATGCAAACTGGAAAAATACAGCAATTTCCCATTATATTAGTAGGCAAAGATTTTTGGTCAGATTATTTGGTATGGGTAAGAAAAGAATTGCTAGGGAACAATATGATAGGTAGTGATGATTTGAATTTAATTAAGCTAGTTGATAATAAAGATGATATCAAGCAATGCATCGAAGATTTTTATACAAGCGAAGGTAATAATTATTGCCTAATTGAACATAAAAACTTACTGTAAATTTATTTTGAAAATTAATAAGACTACAAAAAATGAAGTTAAGTTGGTTGTTAAAAAAGAGATTTTTGAAATAGTTTTTTTTGGTCATTGGACAAAAGATTCTTCTAATCCAGGCATAGAGCCATTACTTAATAACCTGGTTGATTATCCAAAGATTAAAAAACTAACCTTTTCTACAAAAGACTTAGGAGATTGGGATAGTTTTTTGATGACTCAATTAGTCCTTATTATTAATTTTGCAAAGAAGAAAAAAATTACAATCGTCACTCAATCTCTTCCAAAGGGCATACAAGGGTTATTGAAGCTTGCTTATTCGGTTCCCGAAAGAGAGGGCGCACGAAAGCAAAAGAGAAAAATATCTTGGATTGAAACAATTGGAAATAGTGTACTTAGTGCCAAAGTTGAGCTGAAAAACCTTGTGACGTTCCTTGGGGACTTAATTCAAAGTTCATTTTCTCTAATTAAGGGATCGGGACGTTTTCGCTTTGTTGATTTGATGGCTTATATTCAAGATTGTGGCCCTGCATCATTGCCTATAGTGAGTTTAATCAGCTTTTTGGTGGGCTTAATTTTAGCCTTTGTAGGGGCGCTACAATTATCATTATTTGGTGCGCAAATGTATTTAGCAGACCTTGTGGGGATGGGCATGACTCGTGAAATGGGGGCGCTCATGGTTGGCATTATAATGGCCGGTCGAACGGGTGCATCTTATGCCGCTCAGATTGGCACGATGAATGTAAATAATGAGATTGATGCTTTAAAAACTATGGGATTTAACCCCATGGAATTTTTAGTAATGCCAAGGATGCTGGCATTAATTTTGGTCATGCCTTTACTTTGTCTTTACGCTGATTTTATGGGCATGTTAGGAGGCGCAGCTGTAGCCATTGGTCTCTTTGATATTTCTGCCACAGAATACTGGACAAGAACCGAGTTAGCTGTCCAGTTTAAGGATATCTTGGTTGGTTTGTTTAAGGCATCAATTTTTGGAATATTGATCGCTTATTCAGGTTGCATTAGAGGTATGCAATGTGGTCGAAGTGCTTCAGCAGTTGGCGATGCTGCTACATCTGCAGTAGTAACGGGTATTATTTTTATCGTTATTTCTGATTCACTTATAACAATTGTACTTAATCAGTTGGGAATATAAGGGATATGACGCAAGCCTGTATTACGATAAGAAAAATGACGATGGCTTATGGTGATTTTATCATCCAAAGAGATTTGGACTTTAAAATTAATCAAGGCGATATATTTATTATTATGGGCGGAAGTGGTTGTGGCAAAAGCACATTAATGATGCATTTGATTGGCATGATTATGCCATCAAAAGGGGATATTTTTTATGGAAAAGAAAATTTGTGGGGCTCCAATGTATCAACACAGAGACTATTATTAAATAAAACGGG
>JABHXS010000046.1 GCA_018657165.1 Nitrosomonadales bacterium | reverse complement strand
TAAGGTTTCTTTGGAGACATCAAAGCTTAACAAATTTTCACTTATATTTTTTACTGTTAAGCAGATACCGTTTACAGATATGCTATCTCCAATATTTACATCTTTTAGCTTATCTTTGTTAAACGATATATTGATTTGTGAGTCTCCTCCCTCTCTATCAATGGATTTGATTGTGCCTATTGATTCAATTATTCCTGTAAACATGCCATAATTCTAGCAGAATGCTCTTAGCCAGGTTTAACTAAATATATACTCAATGATCAAATCAGTTAAAAATAAAAAATTTTATGAATTTTGGATTGCCCTCCGGTATACAAATCTAAAAAATACAAACCAATTTATTTCATTTATTTCTCTGACAAGCATTATTGGTATTACATTAGGGGTAATGGCATTAATAATCGTTTTGTCTGTAATGAATGGATTCCAATCAGAACTGAAATCAAAAATTTTAAGTGTGACCTCACACCTAGAAATAACAAAGCCTGGAAGAGATCTTAATGATTGGCAACAAATAGAAAAATCAATTAAAAAAAATATAGGTATTGATGGAGTCGCACCATATGTTCAAGATCAAGCAATGATTTCTGTTGGCAAAAGAAATAGGGGCGTAATAATCAGAGGCATACTTCCAGAAATTGAAACTGATGTAAGTGATATAAATACAAAGATTAAGTCAGGTAGTTATCACCTTAATCCAGGAAAATATGAAATATTAATTGGGTCTAATCTTGCAAGATATTTGGGTGTATCTGTTGGGGATAAAATTGCGATGATTTCATCCAAATCAAATTTTTCAGCAGCTGGGATAATACCAAGAATAAAGCGCTTTAATGTTTCTGGAATTTTTGATTCCGGGATGTATGAATATGATGCGGGGCTTGCCATGATAAATTTAAAGGACGCACAAAAATTTTTCAAAACAAATAAGAGCATTTCTGGCTTGAGGGTAGAGTTGAAGGATATAGATGACACAGAAAAAATTTCAAGTTACCTGAAAAAGATTTTTAGCTACGATCCTTTCATTTATGTTTCAGACTGGAGAAGTCAGCATGCCAATCTTTTTGCTGCGATACAATTGGAAAAAAAGGTAATGTTTATTATTTTAACTTTAATAATTGCTGTAGCCGCCTTTAATATTGTCTCTACTTTGGTAATGGGTGTAACTGAAAAGCGTTCAGATATTGCAATTTTGAGGACCATTGGTGTTACCCAAAAAAGCATTATGTATATTTTTATTATGCAAGGATTCATCATAGGTATCTTGGGAACATTATTAGGAATCTTTTTTGGTGTAACAATCTCTTTAAATATAGAAATAATCGTACCCTTTTTTGAAAGAATATTTGATACGAAGTTTTTACCTAAAGATATCTATCAGATTTCTGTGGTTCCCTCAGAGGTTATGATTACAGATGTATATAGAATAGGCTTGATGGGCTTATTATTATCTTTGGTGGCTGCTATATACCCAAGCTATAAAGCATCAAAGATAGAGCCGGCTGAGGCCTTAAAGTATGAATAAAATATTTAAAATTAATTTAAAAAATGTTACTAAAAGATTTGATGGCTTAGATACCCCAGTGTTAAAAAATTTAAGTTTAAATATAAATGCTTCAGAAAAAATTGCTATTCTTGGTAGTTCTGGTTCAGGTAAAAGTACGCTCTTACATATTATTGCAGGATTAGATTCTCCTACCGAGGGCAAGGTCTTATTAAATGAAGCTGATATAGGTAGCCTTTCTGAGAATAATAAGTCAAGACTTCGCAATCAACACATAGGTTTTGTTTATCAATCCCATCATTTACTTAGAGACTTTTCAGCAATTGAAAACGTAATGATGCCACTTATAGTAAGAAGGGGTGGTTATTTAAAGAATTTTAATCAAGCAAAAAAAATATTAAAAAAATTGGGCTTGGATAAGAGATTAAATCATTTTCCTCATCAATTATCTGGCGGGGAAAGACAAAGGGTCGCCATAGCAAGAGCCATGGTAACCTTGCCAGATATAATTTTAGCTGATGAACCAACCGGGAACCTTGATCATAAAAATGCAAATTTAGTATTTGAATCATTTTTAGAATTAGCTGATGAATTTAAAACGGCAATAGTTTTAGCCACGCATGATTTATCATTAGCTCGAAGAATGAAAAAAAATTATCATCTAACTTCGGGAAAACTTAAATCAAGCTAGTATAATATCGGAGATTAAAATTAAAAGGAGTTTTATATTGTGTGGGAAATAATTCAAGCAGCTGGCTGGCCAATCTGGCCATTAATATTAACTTCAGTTGTTGGTGTAGCAATAGTTTTAGAAAGATTTTGGTCATTAAGAAAAAGTCAGATTATTCCAGAAGGATTAATGGTTGAAATTAAAACAATGATTAAGCAAGATAATTTTGATGACAACAAAATAGATATTCTCAAGAATTCATCGCCACTAGGTGATGTTTTAGCCGTTGCTATCTTAAAGAGAAAAAATAGCGTAGAGGTTATTAAGTCTGCTATTGATGAAAGGGCTGGAATTATTGTACATAATTTAGAAAGGTATCTGGGTGTTTTGGTGACGATTGCAACTGTTGCCCCACTTTTAGGCCTTTTTGGAACGATTATTGGGATGGTTGAGTTATTTAGTTCCTTCACAAGCAGTGGTCATGATGTTGCAGTGTTTGCTCGAGGAATATCTATAGCCCTTTATAATACAGCAGGGGGAATCGTGGTAGCTGTACCTGCAATGATAGCTTATCGGTTTTTTAGATCAAAAATTGATAACTACTTAAACGAAATGGAGCATTACGCCATTCACCTAGTTGAGATTCTAAAAGGATAGGTTTTAAAGACATATGAATTTTAGAAAAAAAGTGAAACAAGATGATTTAGAAATTAACTTCATACCTTTGATTGATGTCTTATTGGTTATTATTATTTTCTTGGTAGTAAGTACGACTTTTTCTAAATTTAGTGAGTTAAAGATTAATTTGCCAACTGCTGAGGCAAATCAAGTTGATAAAAAAGTTGAAAAAATAAATATTTCAATATCTGCAAATGGTGATTACGCAATTAATGAAGCCCCATTAAGCAGTTCAACAATAAATAGTATCGTAATAAATTTACAAAAAGAAGCTAACAAAATAAAAGACCCTGTAATAATTATCAGTGCAGACTCAGACTCCCCGCATCAATCTGTTATAAATGTTATGGAAGCAGCAAGGATTGCCGGATTATCCAAAATAACCTTTTCAACTAAAGCAAAATAAAAAACTGGATGTCGAAAGAAATAGCGACCAAAGAAACATTAAAAGATTATAAAAAAGCCTACATACGTTTATTCAAATACACGCTTACTTATAAATTAATTTTAATCTTTAGTATTCTTGCTACCGTAATAATGGCTTTGGCAGATACAAGCTTTCTAGCCCTTATAAAAAAAGTAACAGATGAAGGTTTTATTGGTAATTCTGACAATCAGGTTAGTTTAATTCCATT
>JABHXS010000047.1 GCA_018657165.1 Nitrosomonadales bacterium | reverse complement strand
TTGGTGGAGGTAAGCGGGATCGAACCGCTGACCCCTTGCATGCCATGCAAGTGCTCTCCCAGCTGAGCTATACCCCCCGATGGATTAATCACGATAGTTTTTTTCAGAATCAAATTGACCTAAATTTACCTTAGGTTGAGGCTTCCAGCCTTTTTTAGTATGTTCAGCAATGACATTAGTAAAGATGCCGCCCCTTACAAAAAACTTAGCCGTTATCCTCATAAACCTTGGGTCAGTTGCCTTAACAAGATCATCTAAAATGCTGTTTGTGACAGCCTCATGGAAGCAACCCTCGTTTCTAAATGACCAGATATAGAGTTTTAGACTTTTTAGTTCCACACAAGCCTTATCGGGGATATAATCAAGGTACAAGGTAGCAAAGTCAGGCTGGCCTGTTTTGGGACATAAACAAGTAAACTCTGGTATTTGCATATGAATATGAATATCTCTTTTAACGTTAGGATTTTCGAATGTTTCTAATGTTTTAGTGGGTTGGGCTGAAGGCTTTCCACCAAGTGTATTTTGATTCATAACTTAAGCTAAAATTTATTTAAAAGATGACATTATACTGCTTTGAACAAATTCTTTTTCAACAAAATCCAAAGATCGATAACAATTGAAACTTAAACAGATTAAATTAGCAGGATTTAAAACATTTGTTGATCCGACAACAATAAAAGTTGACTCGCAATTAGCAGGTATTGTTGGTCCAAACGGTTGCGGCAAATCCAATGTGACTGAATCGATTAAGTGGGTCCTAGGCTCATCCTCAGCCAAGGAGCTCAGGGGAGGGACGATGGAAGATGTCATATTCTACGGAAGTGATACACGGCAACCCATATCCAGAGCGAGCGTCGAACTCTTCTTTGATAATGCTCAAGGCATGGCCCCACAAGCATGGTCAAGTTATGCAGAAATATCAGTTAAAAGGGTGATTGAAAAAGAAAAAGGTTCGAGTTATTTCATTAATAACACACAGGTCAGAAGAAAGGATGTTGCTGACTTATTTCTCGGGACCGGTTTAGGGGCTAAAGGGTATGCGATTATTGGTCAAAATACGGTCTCTCAAATTATCGAGGCAAAGCCAGAAGAGTTAAAAAACTTTTTAGAAGAGGCTGCTGGAGTTAGCCAATACAAAGAAAGAAGGAAGGAGACGGAATACCGCTTAAGAGATACTAAGGAAAATCTTTCGCGAGTTGAAGACTTATTAAGAGAGATCAATCAACAGATTACTAGACTTGAATCCCAAGCTGAAACGGCCAGCAAATATAATAAACATCAAGAAAATTTAAAATTCCAAGAAGCTCAAGTTTGGGCTTTAAAGAAAAGAGATGCTAATGAGTCCTGGGATCAAATAAAAGCGCTCATAGTCAACCAACAGGCTGAGTTAGATCAATTTACGACAGCCCTAAGAGAAATCGAGGTTAAGGTTGAGAATGCAAGACAAGAGCACGCAAACACGTCTAATGAAATTAATTCTGCACAAGCTAAATTTTATGAGGTTAATGCGCTTGTATCAGACGCAGAAAATGCTTTAAACAATATCAAAAATAATCTTGAAAGATTGAAGCTTACTGTAGTTGAAAGTGAGGAAAAATTAAAATCTCATACAACCTCAATCGAAGAGATTGAAAAAGCGATGGAGGAAAATCAAAATTTTATCCAAATTGAAAATGAGAAGCTTACTCAACACCAACAAAATGCCGGGGGTGATAAAGCAAGTCTTGTGGAGGTGGAAGCTGAATTTAGGGCATCAGTAGAAAAATTAGAATTACAACAAAGTGAAAATCAAAAAATACATGAGCTAATAAATCTTGAGCTTACTCGAATTGATTATATAAACAAAAGTGTAGATGACCTAGAAGCCCGTAAAAAAAGCCTCCATGAAGAATCCTTGAAAATTAAGGCTACGGAACCTAACAACGAGAATGTCTCCCCAAGTAACATTGGAGATATAGATGACCAAATCACTATGGCTGATCAAGAATTAGCAGAAAAAAAACAATTACTTGATGAGTTAGAAAGAGAAACAGAAAAACTTAACCTTCAAAAAGAAGAACATCTTAAGAGGTTTCAACAGACAGAAATACAAATCGAGACTTTATCAAATTTTGTTGATAATGAAATTACCGATGAGGCTACAAGTGAATTCCTCAATAAGGTTGGGATAGATAAAAATAGAAATATATTTAAAAAAGTTAATATAGAAAAAGGTTGGGAAAGGGCCTTTGGGTTCATACTTTCAGAATATGCGAGTGCTTATGAAAATAAAAGAGTTACCCCTAAGTCACTTAAAGAGATACCAACAAATATTGCAGTTGTTTATGAAGAAAGCTCTAGCGACCCATCCACACCAAATAAAAAACTTACCCCTATACAGTCAAAGATAACCTCAAAAAGTCCTAATATAAATGATGTATTAACAGAGTGGTTATGCCATACATATATTACAAATGATGAGGATTTAGAGGGTGATTTGAGAGAACTAAAATTCGGTGAAATATTGATCGACCAATCTGGAAATATACATGGTAAGAACTTTCAAGTATTGCGATCTGAGAGCAGAGGTAATTCCAACAAACTAACCAACCTTAAGCTACTTGAGGACTTAAGAAAAGATTTACCCTCTCACAAGAATGCGCTGGATACCACCATAAGTAAGTCAGACCAACATGCAGATAAATTAGCTAACTTAAAAAATGAGGTAGAGCTTTTATCTGATAAAAAATTTAATCTAATTGAGGAGAAAAACTCAATAAATTTAGAGGTAAATAAGCTTCAACAAATCGAAATTCATAAACAAGAAAGAGTTGTTAATATAGACAACGAACTTACAGAAACAGAGAAAAAAATAAGTGAATTTAAGGGTGAGCTTAACCAAAAGCAAGATAGCTTAGTCGCGCATAAAAAGGATAAAATAAAATTACAAAATATCTTAGAGGAACTATCAAAAAAGAAAAATATTTTAGAACAAAAATTTGAGTCTGAAAGGGAAACGGTTGTTGCGCGTGACAAGATAGAGCAGGAGTTAATATTTAACTTAAAAATTCATCAAAATAAACATGAGGATTTTATTGAAAAATTAAATCTCAACACTAATGAAAAATCTAGACTAGAAAAATTAATTAGCGATACTCATAACCAACTAAATGATAAAAGCTCTGAAAATCATGAGTCAATGCTCAAAGAAAGCCTTCAGGAAAAAGAGGGCGCTGAGAAAAGACTAATTAGAGCTAGAGAGGAACTTGTTACGAAAGAGGCTAATTTAAAAAACTTAGAAAGCGCAAGACTTGAAAAGCAACACTCACTAAATCCACTCACTGAAAAACTTCAAGAATCTAAAATCCAAGAAAGGGAGGCGCAAATTCTATTCGAACAATGCTGTCAAGAAATCGAAAAAACTTCCTTTGAGGAAAGTGCTCTATTAGATGCCATGGAAAGCCATGCTGATGTTGACTCAATTATAGAAAAATGCGAATCACTTCGGCTTAAAATGGAGCGTTTAGGCCCTGTTAACCAGGCAGCTATAGATGAGCTAAATTCCATCCAAGAAAGAAAGAATTATTTACAAAGACAATCAGACGATCTAACTGAAGCGATGACAACATTGGAGAATGCAATCAAAAAAATAGATAGCGAAACAAGGGAGAAATTAGACGCGACGTACAAGGAAGTAAATAAAAACTTTAGTGAGTTTTTTAAACGGTTATTTATGGGTGGAAAAGCTGAACTTCAGTTATTAGGCGATGAAATTCTAGACACAGGCCTGCAGGTCTCTGCTCAACCGCCTGGTAAGAAAAACACAACGATCAATCTCTTATCGGGAGGAGAGAAAGCATTAACAGCTATATCCTTAATATTTGCTTTGTTTAAACTAAACCCATCACCGTTTTGTGTAATGGATGAGGTTGATGCCCCATTAGACGATACTAATACGGGTAATTTCTGTTCATTAGTCAAAGAAATGGCAGATAAAACGCAATTTTTAATTGTCACGCACAACAGAATTACAATGGAAATTGCTGAACAATTGATTGGTGTTACACAACAAGAATTAGGCGTTTCTAGGGTTGTTGAAGTTGATATGCGTGATATTGACGAAATGGAGCTAGCTTACTAATTATGAATGACGTACAACTTGCACTTTTAATTGCAGGCGTGGTTATTATTTTAATAATGCTTATTTATAATTGGAGCGAATTAAAAAGAATTTCAAAGAATCAACCAAGTCTATCAAAGCCAAAAAATTTTTTTAATGAAGACAATGACCCGCTTTTTAATGATCTAAACAAAAAACAAGAACCTACAATAACAACAGAACCTAAGGCAATAATTGAAGATGAATTAGACCAACCCTTAAGTGGGTCAGAAAAGATTATTAATTCTAATTTACCTGATGGAATTCATAGGGATGTTGAGACTGTAATATCAATAATATCCAAAACTGTTCAAGAGGGAAGCACAGGGTTATTTTTGGATAAGATAAAATCGATGCCAGGTGTTAGGGTTTATGTTAGAAAAGATAATGATTTATGGGCTACAGAGACAGCTATTTATGATTCAATTCAATTCAATCAGATCTTGCTAGTTTTGTTGCTTGCAAGTAGAAAATATATACTTGATAGCACCAGAATTGAAGCCTTTAAAGAGCTTGGAAAAAACATTACATCCAAGGTTGATGGGTCATTACTTTGGTTATCAAACCAAGATATTGAGAAAGAATCTTTTCATTTAAATAAATTTAAAAAAGAAGTAGATCGCTCATTAGTCCTTCAGGTTTATCCTAAATCTGACCCAACATTTCATGCAGGCCCTTTAATAGATTTTTTTAAACAGCCTATATTTAAGATAAATAATAAGTCTTACCATGAGTTAATTGCTCCAGACTCAGGTTTTAAGGCCTGTACCTTAACTTCTCTCTCTGGGAAGCCACTGAATATAAGCCATGAATCATTCCTTCAAGGCATTGTCTTTAAAATGGATATCCCTAATACGATAAAAATTACCTCCGCTTTTAATGAAATGATCGATACGATTAAACAATTCAATGCCAAGCTTAATGGAGTCCTTGTTGATGCGAGTAGAAAGCCTTTAAATGATGATCAAATAAGCCAAATATATGTACATTTAAAAAAACTAGAAAAAATAATGCAAGAAAAGAAAATACCATCAGGCTCAGGTGTTGCGAAAAAAATATTCAATTAAGCTATGAAAAAAAATATTGATTTAGAAACAACGGCTTTAGGTTTAAAGAAAGAAATCCAAGAGCATAATTTTAATTACTACGTAAAAGATGACCCTATCATTTCTGATAGCCAGTATGACAGCCTCTTAAAAAAATTAGAGGGGTTAGAAAGGCAGCACCCTGAATTAATTACTCCAGACTCACCAACACAAAGAGTAGGGATGCTTTCAAGCACCGTATTTAGTCAGGTAAGCCATATCAAGCCTATGCTATCACTTAGTAACGTATTCCATGAAGAAGAATTAGTGGCCTTTGATAAAAGAATCAAAACTGATTTAGGGGTAGAGAGCATAAAATATGCTGTTGAGCCAAAATTTGATGGGCTTGCAATTGCATTAATTTATGAGGAAGGTGTTTTTTCACTAGGTGCCACAAGAGGTGATGGCTTTACCGGTGAAGATGTAACACACAACCTTAAAACTATTAGATCTATTCCTCTTAAAATAGACACCAAAAATCTTCCATCGAGAATCGAAATCCGAGGTGAGGTTGTGATGTTTAAAGAAGATTTTTTTGAACTCAACAGAAAACAAGAAGAGTTAGGTCAAAAAGTATTTGCAAACCCAAGAAATGCAGCAGCGGGTAGCCTAAGACAATTAGATTCTAATATAACAGCTACAAGACCACTCAGGTTTTATGCTTACAGTATAGATTTTGAAGGAATTGAAAATACCCTTAACTCCCACTCTGATTCAATTGAATTATTAAATCAACTTAAAATACCAACAACAGATCTTGTAAAAAATGTTGATGATGTTAATGGATTATTAACTTACTACCACGAAATCATAGATAAAAGACAAGATTTGCCTTTTGATATTGACGGCGTTGTTTATAAAGTAAACTCCCTAAACCATCAGGATGAGCTTGGTTTTGTATCAAGAGCACCAAGGTGGGCGGTAGCACATAAGTTTCCTGCGGAAGAAGCTGAATCACAAGTTGTAGGTATTGATGTTCAAGTTGGCAGGACAGGAGCAATCACACCCGTAGCAAGACTTAAACCAACTTTTGTTTCAGGAGTAACGGTAACAAATGCATCGCTGCATAATGAAGCAGAGCTATCAAGAAAGGATGTTCATATCAATGACTTTGTTTTAATTAGGAGAGCAGGGGATGTTGTGCCAGAGGTGGTGAGTGTTATTCAGTCTAAAAGACCAAAGAATATCAGGGCATTCGTAATGCCAACCCATTGCCCCGAATGTGACTCAAAGCTTAAAAAGGAGGAAGGGGAGGCTATTCTTCGCTGTTGTGCCGGAAGCCAATGTCCAGCACAGAAAAAACAAGCAATCATGCATTTCGCATCAAGAAAGGCGATGGATATAGATGGCTTAGGTGAGAAAATAATAGATCAGCTACTTGAAAATGAAATGATAGGTGATTTTTCTGACTTATATACCCTAGACTTAAATTCCCTTGAACATTTAGAGCGATTTGGGGAAAAATCTGCGAAAAACCTCGTTGAATCAATTCATAAATCAAAAAAAACAACTCTAGGTAGGTTAATATATGCGTTAGGTATTAGAGGGGTAGGTGAAGCAACAGCAAAAGCTTTAGCTAAAGAATTTGGAACCATCTCTAATATAGAAGCACAAACTCAGGATAATTTAGAAGGGGTTGATGATATTGGCCCAACTGTATCTGGTTTCATTTATGAATATTTTCATGATGGAAGCAATATTAGCCTAATTGGTAAATTACTTTCAAATGGTGTGACCTGTGCTAGCGAAGCAAAGAAAGAGGTGAGACTTGTGCCTCAAATTAGCAAAAAAGTTTTTGTTTTAACCGGGACTTTACCGACACTTAAAAGGGAAGATGCTAAGCAGATAATTGACCAGTATGGCGGAAAGGTTACTTCAACGGTATCCAAAAAGACAGATTATCTTTTAGCTGGAAGTGATGCAGGAAGCAAGCTTGAAAAAGCACTATCTCTTGGCGTAGAAGTTTTGTCAGAAGATGACCTTATAAAATGGACTATGGAGGAAGAATGATTAAACAATTTACATTAACTTTATCTTTTATAATGTTGTATTCAAATAATATATTTGCATACAATGTAAATAATGAATGTGAAAAAAAGTTAAATAAGGGCAAGTATGAAGAGGCTATAAAAGTAGCAAAATCGGTGAAAGATAAATATGATTCAAATTTCTGTATGGGTAAAGCTAATTTTCGACTTAGAAATAACGATCAAGCAATTAAAGACTTTGAATTGGCTGAGAAAGAAGCAACCATTCAAGCCGATCAGATGCAAGCAATCCTCTTTAAAGGTATTACCCAAAGGGATTCAGGCGACTTTAAGGGGTCGAGTAAAACTTTTACTTACGGATTTCAGACAGCGGAGCTGGGTAATAGCAAATACCTTCAATACGAACATCGATTCTTATATCAATTAGGAATTAATGGCCTAAGAACTAAAGAATTCTTAGATGCTCAAGATTACTATACAAGAGCGCTAGTATTGGCATCGAATGACAATGAAAGGGCGGTTTGTTACGAAGGCTTAGCACAAACCTACTACTACAGAAATAAAGGCTCTAAAGCTGTCGAATACGGCTTAAGAGCGACATTAATGTTCCAGAAGACTGGAATGTTAGGTGAATATGCGGATAGCAGCATTGAGCTATCAAGATATTTTTACTTAGACAAAAATAAAGCTAAAGCAGTAAATATATTAAAAAAACTTGAGAAATTTTGTATCGATAATGGTGGCGAATACTATCTAGCCAAAACATTAATTGCTCAAGTTGAGCTTTATACTAAGATTGGTGATGAGAAAGCTGCTGCTGAGAGCAAGAAAAATGCAGAAATTGTAATGCAAAGGCTAGGAATTGAAGATTTTGATTAATAATAAATTAAACTTTTATTCTAGAAACAAATATACCAAAAACAATCAACACTAAAGCTAAAATATTTTGCCACAAAACAGGCTCGCCCAACATGATGGTTCCTAGGATAAATGCGTAGACTGGTATAGCATAATTCATATTTGAAAGAAAAACTGCCCCAGTATTATTAATTAGATTGAAGAATATTAGCGCCCCCAAACCTGTAGGAAATAAGCCAAGAGCCAGCATATTTAATGAAGTTTTAAGTGGCACACCATCTAAATTTAAATAGATCATGTCTGGCCATATTAAAAAAGCTAGAAAACAGGCCAGAATAGATGAGCATGTTGCTGCAACAATAGGGTCATATTTAGGAAATTTCTCTACTACAACACCATGGCTTGCATAAGATGCAGCGGCACCTAGTATCAATAAAATACCAAATAGAGTGTTATTTCCGTCATTAATAGATGGGGCTAAAATGAAGAATACGCCAGAAACCCCAAGTATAAATCCGATAATCTTATATCGGTTCAAAGCATTGTTTGGAAGGAAGATATGCGCTAATACCATTGTAACCAATGGGACCAAGGCCATTAAGAGACCTGTCATGCCTGATGTGATGTGCATTTGGCCTCGGGAAATAAGCATGAAGGGGACAATATTACCAATCACGGCATATATAAAGAAGTGGACCCATGGTGTTAGGCTTTTAGGGAAGGCTTTCCTACAATAAATACAAGCCATCAATAAAACGATTGAGCCTATAGCTAATCGATAACCTACCGTTTGTTCTGGCGAAAAGTGACCCCCGACTAGGCACTCGTGCATCATCGCAAAGGAAGACCCCCAAATAATGATCATCAAGATAAGGTATTGATAATTTCTTACTGTACTTTGCATAGTTTCTCTTTTATCCCATTGGTTTTATTAATTATTTTTATTTAACAACATTAATCGACCTCATTTGATTTAAATTGTCTATTTAACATAATATACATTATACGAAGTA
>JABHXS010000109.1 GCA_018657165.1 Nitrosomonadales bacterium | reverse complement strand
TTCCCATGTATCTGGATTTTCAGCTAACTTTCTAATCAATTTATTGTTAAGATCATGTCCAGATTTAAATGCAGTAAATTTGCCTAATAAAGGCTTACCAAGCATAAACAAATCTCCCATTGCATCAAGAATTTTGTGCCTTACAAACTCATCTTTATATCTTAATCCATCTTTATTAATAATATTATATTCATCAACCACAATTGCATTATCCAGAGAGCCGCCTCTAGCTAAGCCATTTGATCTTAGCGCCTCAACCTCCTGCATAAACCCAAATGTTCTAGCTCTACTAATATCTTGCACATAAGAGTCTTGAAAAAAATCAATATTTACATGACTATTTTCAGTTTTAAAAACTGGGTGAGGAAAGTCTATTGTAAAATCTATAATAAAACCTTGGTGTGGTTCAAAAATAGCAAATTTATCATCTTCTCGAACTTCAGTAGTTTTCTTAATTCGAATAAATTCTTTTGGAGCACGCTGATCAACAATACCAGCTGACTTAATTAAGTGGATGAACGTAATAGCACTACCATCCATTATGGGTATTTCAGAGCCTGAAACCTCAACTGTAATATTATCAATCCCTGAAGCGCAAAGTGCTGACATTAAGTGCTCAACAGTCGCTATTTGAAAACCTTTATTGCCAATCGTTGAACACAATCTCGTGTCAAGCACTATCGTTGGATTCACCTTTACCTGAAACTCTTTATTTTGGTTGGTTTTTTTAAAAATAATTCCTTGGCCTTCTGATCCAGGCTTCAATGTTAATTTAACCTTCTCTCCGGAATGAAGGCCCACACCAACCTCACTTATTTCATTTTTAATCGTTTTTTGAAAAATCATTTTCTTTATTCCTTGATCTTAAAAATGATGGAGTATCATATTCGCTATCATCTTCTAAGCTTGATATACCAACACCTTCTCCATGATTTTCTTCAAATACATTTAACCCATCACCGCCTTCAGTTGAAAAGTTAATCTCCTCAATTACATTTGTTGAGTCAAGTACATTTGGTTCTATGTCACCTGTTTTAGATGGCTCATATGCATTTGCAGGGACCGATAAGCCTGTTGCAACCATAGTGACTCTTAGATGGTTATTTAAGGACTCGTCAATAACACTTCCAACAATAATTGAAGCATTTTCTGCTGCATATTTCTTTATGTGATCCATAACCTCAAAATACTCTCGCATTTTAAAGTCCTTACTTGCAGAAATATTCACAAGAATACCTTTTGCATTGTTTAAATTAACTTCTTCTAATAATGGACATGAAACAGCTTCTTTTGCTGCCGATATTGCTCTATCAGGTCCTTCAGAAAACCCTGAGCCAATGACTGCCACCCCCATTTCACTCATAACTGTTTTAACATCTGAAAAATCTACATTAATTAAACCTGGATTATTAATAATTTCAGCAATGCCTTCTACAGCACTATTTAAAACATTGTTTGCAGCTCCAAATGCATCTACAAAAGTAACTTCATCGCCCAAGACTCCCATCAGTTTCTCATTTGGAATCACTATTAATGAATCGACATAATTTACCAATTCACTGATTCCTTCTTTTGCAATTTGGGTCCTTCGACCCTCAAAGTCAAATGGCTTTGTAACAACAGCTACGGTCAATATTCCTAACTCTTTTGCCGTTTGAGCAATGATTGGAGTTGCTCCCGTACCTGTCCCCCCTCCCATACCTGCGGTAATAAAAAGCATATCAGCACCTTGAATAGCTTGGACTATCTTCTCTTTGTCATCTATCGCAGCTTGCTTTCCTGTATCTGGTCGCGAACCAGCGCCTAAACCTTTTGTTAAACTATCTCCAATTTGAATAATGGTATTAGCCTGACTTTTTTTTAAAGCTTGAAGATCTGTATTAATGCATATAAATTCAACGCCCCGTACATTTTTTTCAATCATAAAGTCAACAGCATTTCCTCCACAACCCCCAACGCCAACCACTTTTATCAATGCTTTTTGACCTTTTTCATCTACCATTTCAAACATAAATCACCCTTATTTTTTGAAATTATTAAAAATTCCCTTGAAACCATAGTTTCATTTTTTTCAGTATATTAGTTATTGTATTCCCATCCAAATGCAAATTAACATCTTTATCTTTATCTTCTTTCCCCATTTTAAGGAGGCCAACACCTGTTGCATATCTTGGATTTTCAATGACCTCTAATAAGCCATCAATATCTCTTGGTAGGCCTAACCTCACCGGAGCTTCAAAAATAGATTCCGCTAAATCAGTTGCACCATTTAACATGGATGAACCACCAGTAATTACAATACCAGAAGAGATTACATCGATGGTCTTACTTCTTATCAATTCATTTTTAATTAAGTCAAAAAGCTCTTCCATTCTTGGCTGAATAACTTGAGATAGGGAAAGTGTAGTAATTTTTTTTGGTTCTCTGCCATCAACTAAAGGAATT